>JAGXRS010000223.1 GCA_018335615.1 Hydrogenophaga sp.
GCCCGCCGGGTGCGTGGGCTGAAAGGCGCCAGAGGCAAATCATCGTTGGCACAACACCCTGCCGAGACGTCTGCCTGTTCTGCCTCGTCCCAACCCGGCAAAACACGCCCCGAATCCAGCCAGCATCAAGGCGAGGGATGACGGCTCCGATACCTCCGCTCCATTCCCAACATCCAGGTCGTACACGTGCCCGCTTGCCCCAACGAACGACACCCCGACTGCTGAGAGGTAGGTGTGGCTGCTGTTGAGAGCACCGACTTCCGCGAAATTGCCGGGAAACGAGCCGGCCACTTCATTGGCACCGACTCCGGCGTAGGTGCCCGCGACCATGCTCCCGTGCACCAGCAGAAGTGAGCCAACAAACGTATTGAATGAAAATTCAAACTTGGCATTTTCTAAACTTTGCTCTAAGGCGCAAGCCCCCGCAAAGTAAGGCGTCTCATTGCAAACCGAGAACTGCAGCAGAGCGCCCGCACCATCCGATGCGTTGATCTCGTAGTTCGCCTGTAGCCAAGCATGCGCAAATGAGGTCACCTCTCCCAAGATACTGGTTGACTGAGCATATACATCCCCATTGACGGCAAGCGTTGCCTTCACCGTCACAGGGGTACCCAGAGCGTACGAACCGCTCGTGACCAGCACTTCATCCCAGAACTCCGCCGATGCTTTCGCTTGTGCTGAAGTACTGAATTGACCGCTGCTGGCAAGTGTTTGGGAATTGAGGGAAAGGCCGACGTTTCCATAGTCCGCTCGGACATGGTATTGGGCCTTCCCAATACCCGCGCTCACTGAGTCAGTGAAGACAACAGAAGGAATAGAGTGGCTCGGTGAAATAGACACGCACCCCACAACGTCCGAACCGGTGTTGACTTCGCAGAAACCCGTGGTATTGACGGCAGCACTCCATCCAGACAACGGGATGAAGAGCAAGCCCAACGCGACGGTTTTGAACATTGCTTTCATGATGCAGCCTTTCATGGATGGGCAGTCAAAAGATCAATCCCCGATCTCTTGGACGCTCCACGCATAAAGTGAGCCACGTATAAAACCCGATAGAAAACAACGACGTGCCGGTGCAGGGCCAGGCTCCCTGTCAAAATATCCGACAGCCTCAGCGGGATATTGACCACGGTTTCTGCCCAGTTGGCGCGGCGCTGCCGCCAGTCGATCAAGACGCGGTGCGTGCTCTGACTGGACGTGCGCACCGCACCGCCGAGGTGGCGGTGGACCTGATCGAGAGCCTGTTCAGCAAGTCCACGCTGATACGCCAGTCGGCACCGCGCGGGCTCTGATCAGCCAGCGCTCGCATAGAGCGCCGCTGCTGACCGCAATACAAACGTGAGTGTTCACGCTACCCCACCCGCTGCCCGACAGGACGGACGTGTACCGTGGCGGTGTTCAGGCCTTCTTGGAGACCAGGGTCAGGATGTCGTAGCTGGCCACCAGCTCACCGTGCTGATTGGTCACCTCGACATCCCATGCCACCACGCCCTGGCCCACGCCTTTGTCGTCCTTGCGGTTGCGATCGATCTTGCGCTTGGCGGTCAGCCGGGCCTGGATGGTGTCGCCGATACCGACCGGTTTCACGAAGCGCAGGGTGTCGAGGCCATAGTTCGCCAGCACCGGTCCGGGTGCCGGCGAGACGAACAGACCGGCGGCGGCCGAGAGCACGAAGTAACCGTGCGCAATGCGCTTGCCGAAGGGTGACTCCTTGGCGGCGATCTCGTCGAAGTGCATGTAGAAGTAGTCGCCCGACAGGCCACCGAAGGCGACGATGTCGGCCTCGCCCACGGTGCGGCGGTGCGTCAGCAGCGAGTCACCGATCTGCAGGTCTTCGAAATAGCTCCGGAACGGGTGTACGGGCGTTTCATTCACTTTGGCGCCGCGGACGTGCTCGCCGGTCACCGCCGCAAGCATGGTGGGTGAGCCTTGCACGGCCGCACGCTGAAGGTAATGTTTGACGGCGCGCAGGCCGCCCAGCTCCTCGCCCCCGCCGGCCCGGCCCGGGCCGCCGTGCTTGAGCACGGGCAGCGGCGAGCCGTGACCGGTCGATTCCACCGCGGATTCGCGGTCGAGGATGTGGAGGCGGCCATGCCAGGCGGCCGCGACCGGAACCACGCGGGCAGCAACCTTCGGGTCGCGCGTGACCAGCGTGGCCACCAGGCTGCCTTTGCCACGCGCGGCCAGCGCGAGGGCTTCGTCCAGGCCGTCATAGGCCAGCAGGGTGCTCACCGGGCCAAAGGCTTCGACATCGTGCACGGCTTCCACGTCGAACGGCTTGCGGCAGCTCAACAGGGTGGGAGCAAAGAACGCCCCTTCGGCCACGCCCGCGCCCTGCGGCTGGAAGGTGTCACGGCCATCAAAGACACGCTCGACCCCCGCCTTCAACAGCAGGGCCACGCGCTCTGCCACATCCTGCTGCTGCGCGTGCGACGCCAGCGGCCCCATGCGCACACCGTCCACCGATGGGTCACCGACCACGGTCTTGGCCAGGCGGGCCTGCAGTTTTTCAGCGACCGCCTCGAGGTGCTGGCGCGGCACGATGGCGCGGCGGATGGCGGTGCATTTCTGCCCGGCCTTGACGGTCATTTCGCGCGCCACTTCTTTGACGAACAGGTCGAACTCTTCATCGTCGGGTGTCACGTCGGGTGCCAGGATGGCGCAGTTCAGCGAATCGGCCTCTGCGTTGAACGGCACGCTCTGGCGGACCAGGTTCGGGTGCACGCGCAGCTTCGCGGCGGTGTCGGCGGAGCCGGTGAAGGTGACCACATCGGCACCCTCCAGCCGGTCCAGCAGATCCCCCGTGCCACCGATCACCAGCTGCAGGCTGCCCTCGGGCAGGATGCCGGATTCGACGATCAGGCGCATGGCCGCTTCGGTCAGGTAGCTGGTGGCCGAGGCCGGTTTGCCGATGCAGGGCATGCCGGCGAGGAAGCTCGGTGCGAACTTCTCCAGCAGGCCCCAGACGGGGAAGTTGAAGGCATTGATGTGCACCGCCACGCCACCGCGTGGCACCAGGATGTGCGTGCCCGCAAAGCCACCTTTCTTGCCGAGCGCAATCGCAGGCCCTTCGTGGACCACGTTGCCGCTGGGCAGCTCATTGCTGCCGATGCCGGCGTAGGCAAAAAGGGTTCCGGCACCGCCTTCGATGTCGATCCAGCTGTCCGCACGGGTGGCGCCGGTATGGGCGGAGACCGCGTACAGCTGTTCCTTGTGCTCCATCAGGTACTTGGCGAGCGCCTTGAGGCGCTGCGCGCGCTCCTGGAAATCCAGGGCCATGAGCGCAGGCACGCCCTTGCGTCGCGCATGCTCGACAGCCTCGCCGAAATCGATGGCGTCGGCATGGAGGGACGCAACGGGTTGGCCGTTGACCGCACTGCGCAGGGTCTGGGTGGGCTGGGAGCCGATCCATCGGCCGGCAATGTAGCTTTGAAGTGTGGCGTTCACAGTGGTGACTTTCGGGTGACAAGTGGGCGGTGCGGCCGGGTGGGATCGTCTCCCCCGCACACCGTCGGTTGATGGGGTCCGCGCACCAGCGGCCTTGTCGGCTCGCCGGGGCGCAGGTCCGGGCCGGATACCGTCGGGATTATGTGGCTTGAAAACGGATCCGGGTGGGGTCAGACGCGCTCGATCACCAGGGCAATGCCCTGGCCAACGCCGATGCACATGGTGCACAGCGCGTAGCGCCCCTGGATGCGTTCGAGCTGGTTCAGCGCCGTCATCACCAGGCGTGCACCAGAAGCGCCCAGGGGGTGCCCGATCGCAATGGCACCGCCGTTCGGGTTGACGTGTGCCGCATCGTCGGGCAGGCCGAGGTCACGGCCAGCGCCTGCGCAGCGAAGGCTTCGTTCAGTTCGATCACGTCCATCTGCGCCAGCGTCAGGCCGGTCAATGCCAGGACTTTGCGGGTGGCGGGCGAAGGGCCGAAGCCCATGATGCGCGGTGCCAGGCCGGCTGCGGCCATGCCCAGCACGCGCGCCCGCGGCTTCAGGCCATACCGGGCCGCCGCGGACTCCGAGGCCAGCAGGATCGCGCACGCGCCGTCGTTGACGCCAGAGGCATTGCCGGCGGTGACCGTGCCATCCGGGCGCACCACACCCTTGAGCCTGGCCAGCATCTCGAGCGTGGTCTCGGGGCGCGGGTGCTCGTCGACCGAGAAAATCTTGGGATCGCCCTTCTTCTGGGGCAGTGTGACCGGGACGATCTCGTTCTCGAAACAGCCCGCCGCCTGGGCGCGGGCCCAGCGCTGCTGGCTGCGAACGGCCAGCGCGTCCTGGTCGGCCCGCGAAATGCCGAAATCGCTCGCCACGTTCTCGGCGGTTTCGGGCATCGAGTCGATACCGTGGCGCGCCTTCATCAGCGGGTTGACGAAGCGCCAGCCGATGGTCGTGTCTTCAATCTTGGCCGCGCGCGCGAAGGCGCTCTCGGCCTTGCCCATGACAAAGGGCGCACGGGTCATGCTTTCCACACCACCGGCGATCAGGAGCTGCGCATCACCGGAACGGATGGTGCGCGCGGCCAGGCCCACGGCGTCGAGGCTGGAGCCGCACAGGCGGTTGATCGTGTTGGCGGGTACGTCGATGGGCAGACCCGCCAGCAAGGCCGCCATGCGACCGACGTTGCGGTTGTCTTCACCGGCCTGGTTGGCGCAGCCGTAGTACACGTCCTCGACAGCGGCCCAGTCAACGCCGGGGTTGCGCTCCTGCAAGGCCTTGATGGGCAGGGCCCCGAGGTCATCGGCGCGCACACCGGCCAGGGCGCCGCCATAGCGGCCGAAAGGGGTGCGCACGGCGTCGCAGATCAATGCGTGGTTCATCGGGATGTCCTTTTGTTTCAGATGGCGACCGGGACGGGCTGCGGCGGGGCCTTGGGTCGTTTGTCGACGACCCGCTTGGCCTTGCCGGTCTGCGAACGTTCGATGCTGCCGGCGGCGAGCACGCGCACCTTGGTGCTGACGCCGACGTAGGTCTTGATGCCGTGCTGCAGTTCACGGGCACGCGCCTCCAGATCGCGCTCGGTCAGGCGGTCGGAGACCTCGGGGCGCGCTTCGACGATGACGTCGAGCTTGTCCAGGTGCCCCTCGCGGGTGACGACGAGCTGGTACACCGGGGCCAGGTCGGGCTGCTTGAGCACCAGTTCCTCGATCTGCGTCGGGAACACGTTCACACCGCGGATGATCAGCATGTCGTCCGAGCGGCCGGTGATCTTGCCCATGCGGCGCATCGAACGCGAGGTGGGCGGCAGCAGGCTGGTCAGGTCGCGCGTGCGGTAGCGGATGATGGGCAGCGCTTCCTTGGACAGCGATGTGAAGACCAGTTCGCCCTCTTCACCATCGGGGAGCACCTCGCCCGTTTCGGGGTCGATGATCTCGGGGTAGAAGTGGTCTTCCCAGATCACGGGGCCGTCCTTGCTTTCCACGCACTCGCTGGCCACGCCCGGCCCCATCACCTCGGACAGCCCGTAGATGTCCACCGCATCCAGCCCGGCGCGCGTCTCGATCTCGGCGCGCATCGAATCGGTCCAGGGCTCGGCGCCGAAGATGCCAATGTTGAGCGAACTCTGCGCCGCATCGAGGCCCTGGCGGCGGAACTCTTCGATGATGTTCAGCATGTACGAGGGCGTGACCATGATGATGTTGGGCTTGAAGTCCTGGATCAGCTGCACCTGCTTCTCGGTCTGACCGCCCGACATGGGCACCACGGTGCAGCCGAGCCGTTCGGCGCCGTAGTGGGCGCCCATGCCACCGGTGAAAAGCCCGTAGCCATAGGCGATGTGGCAGATGTCGCCCCGTCGACCTCCAGCGGCGTGGATGGAACGAGCGACCAGGTTGGCCCAGGTGTCGATGTCACGTTCCGAGTAGCCCACCACGGTGGGCTTGCCGGTGGTGCCGCTGGAGGCGTGGACACGCACCACCTGCTCACGCGGGACCGCAAAAAGCTTGAACGGGTAGTTCTCCCGCAGATCGTTCTTCGTCGTGAACGGGAATCTGGCGAGGTCCTTCAGGTCCTTCAGGTCTTCAGGGCGAACACCCGCCGCGTCGAACTTGGCGCGGTAGTGCGGCACGTTGTCATAAGCGTGCTGGAGGCTCCACTTGAGACGTTCCAGCTGAAGGGCCTGGATCTCGTCGCGACTGGCGCGCTCGATGGGGTCGAATACGGCGGGCGTGCGTTGCAGGATGGACATCCGTGTTTCCTAGAAAATTGAAAGAATGGATCAGGTAGCGGGTATGCGGGACCCAGGCCCACCCGCTGCTCAGGTGCAGCGGACGGTTGCCCGGTCACAGCCGATTCGGTCCATCGCCACGTTGTTGCGCCAGGCGCGTTCGCAGGCCGACCGCAGGCGCCAGATGCCGGATGCACCCCACTGTGGGCGGGCGGTTCCGGTCTTTTCTCTGCAGCCACTCAGGCCCCCCATGCAGCATCGAATGCTACGGACCCGCCCGTTTTCGCGCTGTCAGAAAGTTCTGAAGAACACTACGGGTTAACCCCGATCGGATGGGGTCAGCGGCAGCCGCGCAGCCCCGATGCCAGCAGCCTAGAATGACCGCCACCAAGCAAGAGCAAGCCCATGAACCGTCCAACACCGGCCGCCGAATCCCCTGTGGACCTGGATGAGATTCCGTTCCAGGGCATTGTGGAAGCGGCACTGGCGGGTGTCTACGTCGTCCACGACGAGCGCTTTCGCTATGTCAACGGCACGTTTGCCGCCATGTTCGGCTACGCCATCGCGGAGATGGACGGCATGCACATGCGCGACCTTGTCACGCTGGACTCGGGCGACGACGTGATGGAAAAGTACCGCCAGCGAATCTCTGGCGAGACGCCTTCCATCCGCTACACCACCAAGTGCCGACACAAGGACGGGCACACCGTTTACCTGGAAATCGATGGTGCACGGGTGCTGTTTCGCGGTCAGCCGGCGTTGTCGGGGATGGCGATCGACATCACGGAACGGGTGGCGCGACAACAGGAACTCTTGCGATCACGGGAGCAACTGCACCAACTCGCCCAGCACATCAACACGGTGCGGGAAGAGCAACGGGCGGATTTCGCACGGGACGTGCACGACGTGCTGGGCGGCATGCTGACCTCGATCAAGATGGACGTGACCCGCATCCAGCGCCGGGCGGTCAACAGCGACCTCCATGAAATCCTGACCATCACCGACGACCTGTTGAGCCTGACCCAGGAAACCATTGACGCGGTGCGGCGTATCGCCGATGAGGCGCGCCCGCGCTCACTGGATTCCTTGGGGCTTTTTGCGGCCCTCCATGAAATGCTGGTGGCATTCGGCGAGCGTTCGGGCATGGCGGTGTCGTTCCACTTGGATGGCAGCGAGCCGCCCCTTTCCAGCCATTGCTCGACACAGTGCTACCGCATCGTGCAGGAAGCCTTGACGAATGTGGTGAGACACGCCGACGCACGCCAGGTGCGCGTCCATGTGCGGGGCCGCGCCGACGGGTTCGAGTTGGACATGGAAGACGACGGCCGGGGCATTGCCGCCGACACAGCGAAGCGCGCCGGCCTGGGTTTGATCGGCATGAAAGAGCGCGCACGCGAAGTCGGTGGCAGCCTGGAGGTGGCCCCGGCACGCACGGGCGGCACGCTGATCTCACTGCGGGTGCCGGTTCGGCCTCCGGGGGCGCGGCCGTGATCGAGCTGTTGGTCGTCGACGACCACGCCATCTTTCGCGCGGGACTGCGCCGGCTGCTGTCGGACGAAGCCGACATGCGCGTCGTGGCAGAGGCCACCAGTGGCCAGGAGGCCATCGAGATGATCCGGGACCGGCGCTTTGATGTGGTCGTCCTGGACATCAACATGAAGGGCCGCAGCGGCCTGGACACCCTGGTGGCCGTGCGCGCCGAGTTCCCGCGCTTGCCCGTCCTGATGCTGTCCATGTACATCGAACCGCAATACATGCAGATGGCACTGCGAGCCAATGCCAATGCCTACCTCTCCAAGGACACCCACCCGGCGGAACTGACCAGCGCCATTCGGCGCGTGGCCGCCGGGGGACACCACATGAGCGGGAACGGCCTCACAGGCACGGGCCCGGATGAAGGCCCCCCGGCACACGAGTCACTGTCGCAAAGGGAGCGACACATCATGATGAAGATCGTGAGCGGTCATTCCCTGACGGAGATTGGTGTGCAGATGTCCCTGAGCGTCAAAACGGTCAGCACCTACCGCAGCCGCCTGCTGACGAAAATGGGCCTCACCAGCAATGCCGAAGTGGTCCAGTACGCCATGCGAAACGGCCTGATCGATTAGCCGACCGAAGCCCCCTTGATGGGCTGTGCGGGTGGGGCGCCAAGTAAGCCGGAGAGGTGATGAACAGCCAGTGGCGTGTTGAAGCGCGCGTGAGCGTCTGGGGCGGCGGCCGACGGCCTCTGGAACGCCGTTTGCCCCAGCGTCGGCCAGGAGACACCGCCATGACACGACCTTCCAGCGATCAACCGGCCGGCGCGGCCGACCGTGAACCGACCCAGCCGGCGGCGCCCACCTCACCGGGCGATGAAGCGCCCCCCGGCACGCCGGGCACCGGCGAAACGGTGTGCCGTGGCTGTGGTGGCAGCGGACGCAAAGACGGCGCGACCTGCCCGGAGTGCGACGGCACCGGGCTGGTCACGGTCGGCATCGGCGGCGCTTAACGCGGCGCGTTGGTGTGCCCGCGGTGCGCCGCGGGCGCACGCGGTCCGGCTTCCGACGGATCGGGCGCCGCCGGCGACACCTTCCATCCGTGGGAGCGGAGCCGCAATTCCTGCGGATCAGGCCCAGAAGCGGGGCCCCCCGCTCACTCCACCGTCACGCTCTTGGCGAGGTTGCGCGGCTTGTCCACGTCGGTGCCCTTGGCCAGTGCCGTGTGGTACGCCAGCAGCTGCAGCGGCACCACATGCAGGATGGGGGACAGCGCGCCGTAATGCTCGGGCATGCGGATGACGTGGATGCCGTCGGCGCTCTGGATGCGGGTGTCGGCGTCGGCCAGCACATAGAGCACGCCGCCGCGCGCGCGCACTTCCTGCATGTTGCTTTTCAGCTTTTCCAGCAGCGTGTCGTTGGGCGCCACGGTGACGACCGGCATGGCGCTGGTCACCAGGGCCAGCGGGCCGTGCTTGAGTTCGCCGGCCGGGTAGGCTTCGGCGTGGATGTAGCTGATTTCCTTCAGCTTCAGCGCACCTTCCAGCGCAATCGGGTAGTGCAGGCCGCGGCCGAGGAAGAGCGCGTTGTCCATGCGCGCAAAGTCTTCGGCCCAGCTGATCACCTGCGGCTCCAGCGCCAGCACCGCCTGCAGCGCCACGGGCAGGTGGCGCATCTGCTTGATGCAATGCGCTTCCTGCTCGTCGCTCAGGTGGCCGCGCACCTGCGCCAGCGCCAGCGTGAGCAGAAACAGGCCAGCGAGCTGCGTGGTGAAGGCCTTGGTGGAGGCCACGCCAATCTCCACGCCCGCGCGGGTGATGTAGGCCAGTTCGCATTCGCGCACCATGGCGCTGGTGGACACGTTGCAGATGGTCAGCGTGTGCTTCATGCCCAGGCTTTGGGCGTGGCGCAGTGCGGCCAGGGTATCGGCGGTCTCACCGCTCTGGCTGATGACCACCACCAGCGTGCGCGGGTTGGGCACGCTGGTGCGGTAGCGGTATTCGCTGGCCACTTCCACCTGCGTGGGGATGCGGGCGATGCTTTCCAGCCAGTACTTGGCGGTGCAGCCGCTGTAGTAGCTGGTGCCGCAGGCCAGGATGAGCACGTTGTCGATCTCGCGGAAGATGCCATAGGCACCGTCGCCGAACAGCTCGGGCGTGATGCCCTCCACACCTTCGAGCGTGTCGCCAATGGCGCGCGGCTGCTCGAAGATTTCCTTCTGCATGTAGTGGCGGTACGGGCCCAGCTCGGCCGCGCCGCTGTGGGCGTGCACGGTCTTCACCGGGCGCAGGGTCGGGTCGAGCGAACGGCCGCTGGCGTCGGTGACCCAGTAGCGGCCCAGCTGCAGGTCCACCAGGTCGCCCTCTTCCAGGTAGACGATCTGGTCGGTCACGCCGGCCAGGGCCATGGCGTCGCTGGCCAGGAAGTGCTCGGCACCGGCCACGCCATCCACACTGCCCACGCCCAGCACCAGCGGCGAGCCGGCGCGCGCGCCGACCACGCGCAGGGGTTCGTCCTTGTGGAACACGGCCAGCGCAAAGGCGCCGTGCAGCTGGGCCACGGCGGCCTGCAGCGCGGCGAACACATCGCCTTCGTAAAGCGAATCGACCAGGTGGGCGATCACCTCGGTGTCGGTCTGGCTCTCGAAGTGGTAGCCCTTGGCCTGCAGTGCAGCGCGCAACTCGTCGTGGTTTTCGATGATGCCGTTGTGCACCAGGGCCACGCGGCCGGCCGTGCCGGTGGCGGCACGCGGGCCATGGCTGAAGTGCGGGTGGGCGTTGTGCTCCACCGGCGCGCCGTGCGTGGCCCAGCGCGTGTGGGCGATGCCGGTGCCGCTGCGAATGTCTTCGGCCTGCACCTGCTGCGCCAGCTCGGCCACACGGGCGGTGCTGCGGGCGCGCTTGAGGCCACCGGTGTGCACGGCCACGCCGCAGGAGTCGTAGCCGCGGTATTCCAGCCGCTGCAAGCCCTGAACCAGCACGGGCACGATGTCACGCCCCGAAACCCCTGCCACGATGCCGCACATACCTGATCCTTTGAATGAAAACGAATGCCTGCATGCTACGCAGCCTGGCAAAAAATAAATGTTCTTAGTAGACCGACCGATGAACTAATATTTCATGCAGATTGTGCAGTCATCATTCATTTCAAAATTGATCAATTCATGGAAGAAAACATCGACGAAGCCGACCTGCGCCTGCTCGACCTGCTGCAGCAGGACGCCTCGCGCAGCAACCAGGCGCTGGCCGCGCTGGCCCATGTGTCGCCGCCCACCAGCCTGCGGCGCATCAAGCGCCTGCGCGAGCTGGGCCTGATTGAGCGCGAGGTGGCCGTGCTCAGCCCCGACCGGCTGGCGCCGCTCATCGGGCACGGGCTCACCGCGCTGGTGGAGGTGACGCTGGAGCGCCAGGGCGCCGACTGGCTCGACGCCTTCGAGGCGCGCGTGGTGGCCGACGCGGCGGTGCAGCAGTGCTACCGCGTGAGCCCCGGCCCTGATTTCATGCTGGTGGTGCACACGACCGACATGCCGGCCTACCTGGCGCTGGCGCAGCGCCTGTTCACCAGCGAGGCCAACGTGCGCAACGTCAAGGCCTTCTTCAGCCTCAAGCGCGCCAAGTTCGACCCGCGCCTGCCGCTGGCGGCCCGGCCCTGGCGGCAGAACGCCGCCTGACGCCGCTCGCAAGCCGCTGGAACTGAGCGGGCGCGCGCGCGACAGGGCTGTCGCTTGCACACACACCATGCGCAACCGCGCAACCGCGCAACCGCGCAACCGCGCAACCGCACAACCGCACAACCGCACAACCGCGCAGCCGCGCAGCCGCGCAGGCGCGCAGGCGCGCGGGTCAGGCCGGCTTCTTGGTCGGCCGCTGCCAGTCGCGCAGGCTCACCTGCCGCCCACGCGCCACCGTCAGCGCGCCGGGGTCGGTGCTCTTGGTGACGGTCGAGCCACCGCCAATGGTGCCGCCCGCGCCGATGGTGAGCGGCGCCACCAGCACGCAGTTGCTGCCCACATGCACGTCGGCCTCTATCACCGTGCGGAACTTGTTGGCGCCGTCGTAGTTGGCGGTGATGCTGCCCGCGCCGTAGTTCACCCGCTCGCCCACGGTGGCGTCGCCCAGGTAGGCCAGGTGGTTGGCCTTGGCGCCGGCGGCCAGCGTGGAGTTCTTCACCTCCACGAAGTTGCCGATGTGCACCTCGGTGCCCAGCTGCGCACCCGGGCGCAGGCGGGCAAACGGGCCCACCAGCGCGCGCTCGCCCACGCTCACGCCGGCTTTTTCTCCGTCGATGTGGGTGAAGGGGTGGATCACGGCGCCGGCTTCGATCACGGCGTTGGCAATGACGCAGTTCGCGCCAATGCGCACGCCGTCGCCCAGGCGCACGCGGCCTTCGAAAACGCAGTTGACGTCGATCTCCACGTCCTGCCCGCAGGTCAGTTCGCCGCGCACGTCGAACCGCGCCGGGTCGGCCAGGCGCGTGCCCTGCTCCATCAGGCCCTGCGCCAGGCGCAGCTGGTAGGCCCGCTCCAGCTCGGCCAGCTGCAGCGGGCTGTTCACGCCCGCCACCTGCACCGCGTCCGTGATGCGGTGGGCCTGCACGTCCAGCCCATCGGCCACGGCGAACTTCACCACGTCGGTCAGGTAGTACTCGCCTTGCGCGTTCTGGTTGTCCAGCCGCGCCAGCCAGGTGCTCAGCAGGCGGGTGGGCACGGCCATGATGCCGCTGTAGATCTCGGTGATGGCGCGCTGCTCGGGCGTGGCGTCCTTGTGCTCGACGATGGCCCGAACCGCTCCGTGGCCGGCGCCGCTGCCGTCTGCCGTGGGCGCGCGCACGATGCGGCCGTAGCCGGTGGGGTCGGGCATGTCCAGCGTCAGCAGCGCCAGCCGCTCGCCGCCGCACAGGTCCAGCAGGGCCTGCAGCGTATCAGGCCGGGTCAGCGGCACATCGCCCGAGAGCACCAGCGTCACGCCATCGGCCGGCAGCACCGGCGCGGCCTGCTGCACCGCGTGCCCGGTGCCCAGCTGGGGCTCCTGACGAACGAACTGCAACTTTGTGGCAACCTGTCCTTCCAACGGCCGGGGTGGCTGCAGACCAGCCTCCACCTGGTCGGCCCCGTGGCCGGTGATGACCACCACCGAGCGGGCCGCCAGCTGGGCAGCGCAGTCGATCACATGCTGGGCCAGGGCGCGCCCGCCCAGGCGGTGCAGCACCTTGGGCCGCGTGCTTTTCATGCGCGTGCCCTTGCCCGCGGCCATCACCACCACATCCACCGCCAATGTCATCAGAATTCTCCACCCAGCCCTCTCGGAGCCATTGATTTGAACAACCGTCGAATTATCGCCCGCAGCCTGTTTGTGACGGCGCTGCTGGCCCTGCTGGTGGCGTGCAGCACGGTGCGCCTGGCCTACAACCAGGCGCCCACCCTCGTGTACTGGTGGATCAACGACCACGCCGACCTGAACAACGCCCAGTCGCCCCAGGTGCGCCGCGACATCGACCAGTTCCTGGGCTGGCACCGCAGCTCGGAATTGCCGGGCTACGGCGTGCTGCTGCAGCAGTGGCAGACCATGGCCACGCAAGACATCAGCGCGCCACAGGCCTGCGCCCAGTTCGACGCCGTGCGCTCGGCCCTCATGCGTTCCAGCGAGCGCGGCGTGGAGCCGCTCGCGCGGCTGGCGCTCTCGCTCAGCCCCGAACAGCAGGCGCACCTGCAGCGCCACCAGGAAAAGGGCAACAAGACGTTCGAGAAAGACTTTCTGCGCGGCAGCCCCGAGCAGCGCCTGAAGAAGCGGCTGGACAAGGCCGTGAGCCGCAGCGAGATGATCTACGGCCGCCTCACGCCCGCCCAGCGCGAGCTGCTGCAGGCCGGCCTGCAGCAATCACCCTTCGACGCCCAGACCTGGCTGCAGGAGCGCATGCGCCGCCAGGCCGATCTGCGCCAGACCGTGCAGGCCCTGCAGAAGGCCGCCGGCCCCGGCGGCGAGCCCACGCCCGCCGCGCTGGCCACCGCCCGCCAGCTGCTGGAGCGCCTGGTGCAGTCGCCCTCCCCGGGCTACCAGGCCTACAGCCGCACCATGACCGACCTGGGCTGCGCCCAGTTCGCCGCCCTGCACAACAGCACCAGCGCCGAGCAGCGCGCCCACGCAGTGCGCGTGCTCAAAGGCTACGAGGACGACCTGCGGGTGCTGGTGGCGCAGCGCTGAGCGGGGTTTCCCGTTTCAGCCCCCCGCGCGAACGCATGGCGTCACCCTTGGGGTGTTGAGTCAACAGTGCTCGCTGCGCCCTCGTTTATTGACTTTTATTTTGATTTAGATAAATTATCCCAATCAAAATAAAACGAGATAAACATGATCGCCTACACCCGCACCACCCTGGCCGACGAGCTGGTGCACCAGCTGCAGGGCAAAACCGCCTTTGGCGATGCCCAGAACGGCCTGTTTCTCTCGGCGCCACGGCGCACCGGCAAAACCACCTTTTTGCGAGGTGATCTGTGCCCGGCGCTGGAAAAAGCGGATGTGGTGGTGGCGTACGTGGACCTGTGGGCCGACACCACGCGCGACCCCGGCGTGCTGATTGCCGACGCCATTGGCCGCGCCCTGCAACCCCATCTGGGCGTGATTGCCCGCACCGCCAAAAAGGCCGGGCTGAACAAGGTGAGCCTGGCCGGCTGGCTGGATGTGGACACCAGCCGCATTGGCCAGCTGGACGGGCTGACGCTGGTGGACGCCTTGCGCGCCCTGCATGAGATCGCCGGCAAACCGGTGGCGCTGGTGATTGACGAAGCCCAGCACGCCCTGACCAGTGGAGCGGGCGAAGCGGCCATGACCGCGCTGAAGTCGGCCCGCGACCAACTGAACCGGCCGGGCGAGGTGAACCTGATGCTGGTGATGTCGGGCTCGGACCGCGACAAACTGCTGCGCCTGGTGAACACCAACGGCTCCCCCTTTTACGGCTCGCAGATCAAGACCATGCCCGCGCTGGGCCCGGACTTCATTGCGCATATCGTGCAGCTGATCGAAGCACAGCGCCCGGAGCTGGCGCCGGTGGATCAGGCCACGCTGCAAGCGGCGTTTGAACGCTTTGGCAGCCGCCCGCAGTTCTTCATGGAAGCACTGGGCCAGGTGCTCAGCCCGCTGGCGGCGCTGTCAGGCCGCTTTGAGCCCGCCATGCTGCAGGCCGCCGCGCAGCGCCAGCAGGACGACGAGGCCCAGATGGCGTCGGACTACCTGGGTCTGAAGCCGCTGGAACAGGCGGTGCTGTGGCGCATGTTGGAGCAAGGTCCCCGTTTTCGGCCATACGACGCTGAGGCACTGCGCTTCTATCGCGAGAAAACGAGGCGCGACAAAGCGGTAACGCCGCAGCAGGCGCAGAACGCGCTGGAATCGCTGCGCCAGCGCATGCCGGCGTTGGTGTGGAAATCGGCACGAGGGGAATACGCGGTGGAAGACGCCGCCATGCACCGCTGGTACGAAACCCGAACCGCAGCCGGCACCTGGCCACCGCTGAGCCGACAAGACAACCCGCTGCCAGGCACCCAATAGCCGCCACTCTGACAATCGCATGCACATAGCTCGACGTAGCTGCGCCGGAATATGACCCAGCCATGACCGACCGGGGCTGCGCGCCGTTCGCCGCCCTGCACAACAGCACCAGCGCATCACCCCACACAGCGCATTCAGGCCCACACCAGCGCCAGCGACGCCAACGTGACCGGTATGCCCGTGATGGCATGGCGGCGCCAGTCCAGCCGAATGCCTTCCTTGGCGGCCAGGTCGGCCACGATCAGGTTGGCAATCGAGCCCACCAGCAGCAGGTTGCCGGCAAAGGTGCTCACCAGCGCCAACAGCACGCCGGCCTGCTGCGGGTCGGCGCCCAGGTGCGGCAGCAGCAGCATAGCCCGCGCCCACCAGCGCCGCCAGTTCGCGCGGCCAGTCGGTGAACAGGAACACGCCCATCAGCGCCGTGGCCACCGCCAGGCCTTTGGCGGTCTGCCAGCGGTCAAACGGGGGGCCGTCTGGCGCGGCGCGGGCAGCGGGTCAGCAGCCGGGCCGTTCGATGTGGCTTGCAGCGGACCCCCGGCCCAGCCGTCCCATCGCCCAGGGCTTGGGGCATCCAGCTGCGCCGCGCCGGCCAAACGGTCAGCGCTCGCCT
>JAGXRS010000224.1 GCA_018335615.1 Hydrogenophaga sp.
GCTGAGGAGGGATGTGGGAGCCCTTCAGGGTTTGGCGGGGGTTTGCCCGAGGGCAATCTTGAGCAGGTCGGCCACGGTGTTGGCGCCCAGCTTTTCCATGATGTTGGCTCGGTGTGCCTCCACCGTCTTGATGCTGATGCCCAGGTCGTCGGCGATCTGCTTGTTCAGGCGTCCGGCGACAATGCGTTCCAGCACCTGGGCCTCGCGGCTGGTCAGCTTGGACAGCAGGGCATCGCGGCTGGCCGCCTGCTGGTAGGTGGTGAAGGCGTCCTTGGCGTGTTCGAGCATGCGCTCCACCAGGGCGACCAGCTGGTCTTCCTTGAAGGGTTTCTGGATGAAATCCAGCGCGCCTTTTTTCATGGATTCGACCGCCATGGGCACATCGCCATGGCCGGTGATGAAGACGATGGGCAGCGGAGACTGGCGCTCGATCAGGCGGTCCTGCAGCTCCATGCCGGTCATGCCGCCCATGCGGATGTCGGCAATCAGGCAGGCCACCTCTCGTGAGTCGTAGCGGCTCAGGAAAGCCTCGGCGGATTCGAAGCAGCGGACCCGGTAGTCCTTGCCTTCCAGCAGCCACTGCAGGGAATCGCGCACCGCTTCGTCGTCATCGACCACGTAGACGGTGCCTTTTTTGGGTATCAAACTCATCTCGCTCTTTCTGTGTCCGCCAACGACTGCGGGGTGGGATTGCTGTTGTTCGCGCTGCCCGTCAGTCGGGAAATGACGGGAATCCAGAAGCTGAAGCTGCAGCCCACCACCTCTTCCCCATTGTAGAGGTTCTGCACCTGCATCCTTCCGTGGTGCGATTCGACGATGCTGCGGCAGAGCTTCAGGCCGATGCCCATGCCCTCGCTCTTGGTGCTGTAGAAGGCTTCGTAGATGCGGTCGATCATTTCCGCTGGCACGCCGCTGCCCGAGTCGCGCACCGTGAACTCGACCACGTCCTGCCCGTCCTGCCGACGCGGGGCCACCCGCAGTTCGATGTAGCGCTCGCCCGGCAGTCGGCCGGCCTGGGCGATGGCCTCGCCCCCGTTCTTCAGCAGGTTGATGAGCACCTGCTCGATCAGGATCGGGTCCACCATGAGGCTGGGCAGGCGCGCCGCCACGTAAGTGGACAAGCGCACCTGCTGGCGTCGCAGCTCGATGTCGGCCAGCTCGATGGCGTTGCTCACCATCAGGGCCACATCGCTGGGGGTGGGGTTGGGCTCGCTGCGCTTCACGAAGGCGCGGATGCGCTGGATGATCTGCCCCGCGCGCTGGGCCTGGCGCGCGGTCTTCTCCAGTGCACCGAGCAGCTCGTCCTGCGTGATGCGGTCTTCCTGCACGCGCGAGATCATGCCGTTGCAGTAGTTGCTGATGGCGGTCAGCGGCTGGTTGAGCTCGTGGGCCACGCTGGAGGCCATCTCACCCATGGTGATCAGGCGGCTGGCGGTCTGCGCCCGCTCCGCCTGACGGGAGGCCTGCTCCTCGGCGTTGCGCCGCGGGGTGATGTCGCTGGCGATCACCATCTGGGCCAGGCGCCCGTCCACCCAGGTGAGGTAGCGCGTGCGAACCTCCAGCCAGCGGTCCAGTTCTTCGACGAAGACTTCGGCGTTCTCGGCGCCCGCATCGGTGAGCGTGTCGGTGGGCATGCCGGCGAAGGCGTCCACCGCGTCGCCATCGTCCGGGCTCGGGGTCGGCTGGTTGCCCGCCAGGTCCACCAGATGGCGGTGGCCCACGCCGCGGGTACCGAACCACAGGCGGTACATTTTGTTAGCGAACAGCATCTCGTCGCTGCCCAGCGGCGCCACCGACACGGCAGAGTCCAGGCTTTCCAGCACCGTGGTGAAGCGTTCGTAGGAAGCGGACAGCTCTTCGCGGATGCGCTTGGGCTCGGTGATGTCCGTCATCGAGGTCATCCAGCCCGTCTGGTGCCCCTTGGGGTCGATCAGCGGCGAGACGTACATGCGCGCATCGAAGATGCTGCCGTCGCGCCGCTGCACGCGCACCTCGAAGCCGCCGGGTGTGGACCGACCGCTCAGCTCGTCTTCGAGGCGGGAGGCGAGCTGCTCGTGGTCTTCTTCTGGCCAGTAGGGGAAGGGGGCGGTGCGGCCCACCAGCTCGCTTTCGGTCCAGCCGGTCATGGAACAGAAGGCTGGGTTCACATAGGTGATGCGGCCCTGCAGGTCGAGCGCCCGCATGCCGGTCAGCATGGAGTTTTCCATGGCCCGGCGGAAATTCGTCTCCGCCACCAGCGCCTGCTGCGCCTGCACGCGCCGGCGCGTGTGGCGCCAGGTGCCCAGCAGCATCCACACCGTCAGGGCACTGAGCGCGCCGATCACCCAGAAAAAGCCGCTGCCCACGATGTCCTGCGAGGTGCGGTAGCCCTGCGCCTTGAGCAACAGGCCATTGCCCACCGGCGAGACCGGCACCTCGTGCTCCAGTGCCTGGGCCGACCACGGCAGCACGCGCAGCACCGTGTCGGGGGATTGCAGGCTGCCCGCCAGCACGCGGCCGCGGTCGTCCAGCAGCGCGACGGCGTAGCGCGCCATCACCTCCGGCGGGATGCCGAAGCGCATCAGGCCGTCGACCGAGTACTCGCCCATCACGGTGCCCGCGAAGCGTCCCTGCTCGGTCAGCGGCACCTGCAGCATCAGCGTGGCGCTGCGCGGCTCCTCGCCCATGGGGCGCGAGTAGATCGGCTGGCGCAGATCGCGGGCGAGATCGAAGGAGCCGTCGGTCTCGTTGGGGGCCAGCGTGCTGCCTGGGGCGCGCGTCAGGGCCACGGGTGCACTGGGCGAGGCGTAGCTGGCGAGCACCTGGCGGCGCGCGTCCACCCAACTCACGGCCAGCAGCTCCGGGAACTGGCTGACGAGTGACTCCACCTGGAATTCGAACTCCTCGGTCGAGATTTCCTTGTTGTCCACCTCGCGCGCCAAGCGCATCAGCTGCTCCTGTCGTTCGAGCAGGCGCAGGCGCAGGCGCTGCTGGGCGTACTCCACGTCGCGGGTGACCGCCTCCTGTTCGCGCTCCAGTTCCTCGTAGCGCAGGTAGGTGATGGCGACCGCGATGGCGGTGAGAAAGAGCAGCACCGCCAGCAAGGGTGCGAGCGTGGCAAAGCGGTCCTGGCGAGAGGGGGGCAGGCGGCGCCACCAGCGTTTCCACCACACGGTGGACGGTGGCTGGGGGGCTGGGCTGGGGATGGGTGAAGGAATCATGGGGAGCAGAGAAGTCTACGTGAGCGGCTCGCTTTCCTGACGCGAAACGGGCACAAAAGCGCTCGGGATGCAGGGTGGGGATTCAATCTTGTATTTATCGTTATATGAAATGATCATGCACATATTGAAATTATGAAAAAGCTGTGGGAAAATCCACGCCACGGCGGAGCCTCCCGCCGTAAGCTTTGTTCCAACCAACAGGAGACAGACATGTCAGCGACCGACGACACCCTCAATGGCCGTGGTGCCGGGGATGTGGATACCCAGGAAACCCGGGAGTGGATGGAGGCGCTGGCCGCCGTGATCGAGCGTGAAGGCCCCGAGCGCGCGCATTTCCTGCTGGAACAATTGCTGGAAGAAGCCCGGCAGAACAGCATTGATTTGCCGTTTTCCGCGAACACGGGCTATGTGAATACGCTTGAGCCCACCGAGGAAGCCCGCTGCCCCGGCAACATCGAGATTGAAGAGCGCCTGCGCGCCTACATGCGCTGGAACGCGATGGCCATGGTGGTCAAGGCCAACCGCCACAACCCGGAAGACGGTGGCGACCTGGGCGGCCACATCGGCTCCTTCGCCTCGCTGGCCCACATGTTCGGTGCCGGCTTCAACCATTTCTGGCACGCCGAGAGCGAGAACCACGGCGGCGATTGCCTCTACATCCAGGGCCATGTGTCGCCCGGCGTGTACGCCCGCGCCTACCTGGAAGGTCGGCTGACCGAAGAGCAGCTGCTGAACTTCCGCCAGGAAGTGGACGGCAAGGGCCTCTCCAGCTACCCGCATCCCAAGCTGATGCCCGAGTTCTGGCAGTTCCCCACCGTGTCGATGGGCCTGGGCCCGCTGATGGCCATCTACCAGGCCCGCTTCCTGAAGTACCTGCACGCGCGCGGCATCGCCAATACCGAGAACCGCAAGGTCTGGGTGTTCTGCGGTGACGGCGAGATGGACGAGGTCGAGTCGCTGGGCGCCATCAGCCTGGCTGCCCGCGAAAACCTGGACAACCTCATCTTCGTGGTCAACTGCAACCTGCAGCGCCTGGACGGCCCGGTGCGCGGCAACGGCAAGATCGTCCAAGAACTCGAAGGCGAATTCCGCGGTTCGGGCTGGAACGTGATCAAGCTGCTATGGGGTTCGAACTGGGACCCGCTGCTGGCGCGCGACAAGGACGGCGCCCTGCGCAAGATCATGATGGAGACGCTGGACGGCGACTACCAGGCGTTCAAGGCCAATGACGGCGCCTACGTGCGCAAGCACTTCTTCGGCCGCGATCCGAAGGCGCTGGAACTGGTCTCGCACATGAGCGACGACGACATCTGGGCGCTGCGCCGCGGCGGCCACGATCCCCAGAAGGTATACGCCGCGTACCACAAGGCGGTGAACCACAAGGGCCAGCCCACGGTGCTGCTGATCAAGACCGTGAAAGGTTTTGGCATGGGCAAGTCGGGCGAGGGCAAGAACAACGTGCACCAGACCAAGAAGCTGACCGACGAAGACATCAAGATCTTCCGCGACCGCTTCAACCTGCCTATCCCGGACAGCGAGCTGCCCAAGCTGCCGTTCTACAAACCGGCCGACGACACGCCAGAAATGCAGTACCTGCACGCCCGCCGCCAGGCACTGGGCGGGTACTTGCCCAAGCGCCGCGTCAAGGCCGACGAGAGCTTCACCGTGCCCTCGATCGAGACGTTCAAGAGCGTGATGGAGCCCACGGCCGAAGGCCGTGAAATTTCCACCACCCAGGCCTACGTGCGCTTCCTCACCCAGCTGTTGCGCGACCAGGCACTGGGCCCTCGCGTGGTGCCCATCCTGGTGGACGAGGCCCGCACCTTCGGTATGGAAGGCCTGTTCCGCCAGATCGGCATCTACAACCCGGCAGGCCAGCAGTACACCCCGGTCGACAAAGACCAGGTCATGTACTACAAGGAAGACAAGGCCGGGCAGATCCTGCAGGAAGGCATCAACGAAGCCGGCGGCATGAGCAGCTGGATCGCGGCGGCCACGAGCTACAGCACGAGCAACCGCATCATGGTGCCGTTTTATGTGTACTACTCGATGTTCGGCTTCCAGCGCATCGGCGACCTCGCCTGGGCTGCTGGCGACATGCAGGCGCGCGGCTTCCTGCTGGGCGGCACGTCCGGGCGCACCACGCTCAACGGCGAAGGCCTGCAGCACGAAGACGGTCACAGCCACATCCTGGCCGGCACCATTCCCAACTGCATCAGCTACGACCCGACCTTCGCGCATGAAGTGGGCGTGATCTTGCACCACGGCCTCAAGCGCATGGTGGAGAAGCAGGACAACGTCTTCTACTACCTGACGTTGCTGAATGAAAACTACGCCATGCCTGGCCTCACGCCCGGCACTGAAGAGCAGATCATCAAAGGCATGTACCTGTGCAAGCCGGGTGCTAGCGGCGGTATTCGTGTGCAGCTGCTGGGCTCCGGCACCATCCTGCGCGAGAGCATGGCGGCGCAGGCCCTGTTGGCGCAAGACTGGGGGGTGCAGGCCGACGTGTGGAGTTGCCCGAGCTTCAACGAACTGACCCGCGATGGTCAGGACGCCGAGCGCTACAACCTGCTGCACCCCACCGAGGCCGGCCGCGTGCCGTTTGTGACGCAGCAACTGGCGCCGCACGCTGGCCCGGTGGTGGCCTCCACCGATTACATGAAGAACTACGCCGAGCAGATCCGTCCGTTCATTCCCAAGGGCCGTACCTACAAGGTGCTGGGCACCGACGGCTTTGGCCGCAGCGATTTCCGCAGCAAGCTGCGTGAGCACTTCGAGATCAACCGCCACTACATCGTGGTCGCTGCCCTCAAGGCCTTGTCCGAAGATGGCGTGGTGCCCGTGGCCCAGGTGGCCGAAGCCATTGCCAAATACGGCATCAAGACCGACAAAGTCAACCCGCTGTACGCATGAGTGTGGCCACCCCGGCAGCGCCTGTGGCGCTACCCCATCAAGGGGCGAAAACGGCTGTCTGGCCCAGCCAGCCCGGCGGTTTCACGGGGTGACGATGGTGCTCGTGATGCATTGAACAATTGAATGGAGACGGATATGGCATTGGTTGAAGTACAAGTCCCGGACATCGGCGACTTTGATGAAGTGGCGGTGATCGAACTGCTGGTGAAGGTGGGCGACACGGTGAAGGCCGAGCAGTCGCTGATCACGGTCGAGTCCGACAAGGCGTCGATGGAAATTCCGTCGAGCACCGCGGGTGTGGTGACAGAACTGCGTGTGGCCATGGGCGACAAGGTGAAGCAGGGCTCGGTGGTGCTGGTGCTGGAAGCGGCGGGCGATGCCGCAGCGCCTGCACCCGCCCCAGCACCCGCCCCAGCGCCAGCGCCAGCGCCAGCGCCAGCGCCAGCGCCAGCACCAGCGCCAGCACCAGCGCCAGCGCCAGCGGCGCCAGCCACCAGCACGGGCCCGATCGAGGTCCACGTGCCCGACATCGGTGATTTCAAGGACGTGACCGTCATTGAGGTCTTTGTGAAGCCCGGCGACACCATCAAGGTCGAGCAAAGCCTGATCACGGTGGAGTCTGATAAGGCCTCGATGGAGATTCCTTCCTCGCACGCCGGCGTGCTGAAGGAACTCAAGGTCCAGGTGGGCGACAAGGTCAACATTGGCGACTTGCTGGCTGTGCTGGACGGTGCCGCGGGCGTGGCTTCGGCGCCGGCTCCAGCGGCTGCACCGGTCGTTGCGCCTGCCGCGGCCCCTGCACCCGCTCCAGCTCCAGCTCCTGCTGCCGCCTCCGCGCCTGTGGTCGCCCCGGCGGCCGCCGTGCCGGCGCACAACCCGACCGCAGCGCCGCTCGGTCTGCCGCACGCATCCCCTTCGGTGCGCAAGTTCGCCCGCGAACTCGGCGTGCCACTGGCAGAAGTGCAGGGCAAAGGTCCCAAGGGCCGCATCACGCTGGACGATGTGCAGGGCTTCACCAAGTCTGTCATGGCTGGCGCGGTGCAGACCGCTGCACAAAAAGCCAAGGCGCCGGCACCCGCCGCGGGGGGCGGCGGCTCCGAACTGGGCCTGATCCCCTGGCCCAAGGTGGACTTCGCCAAGTTCGGCCCCATCGAGCGCAAGGAGATGGGCCGCATCAAGAAGATCAGCGGTGCCAACCTGTTGCGCAACGCGGTGATGATCCCGGCCGTCACCAACCACGACGATGCCGACATCACCGACCTTGAAGCCTTCCGCGTGTCCACCAACAAGGAAAACGAGAAGAGCGGCGTGAAGGTCACCATGCTCGCGTTCCTCATCAAGGCCTGTGTGGCCGCGCTGAAGAAATTCCCCGAGTTCAACAGCTCCATCGACGGCGATTCGCTGATCTACAAGCAGTACTGGCACATCGGCTTCGCGGCCGACACGCCCAACGGCCTGATGGTCCCGGTCATCAAGGACGCGGACAAGAAGGGTGTGCTGCAGATCAGCCAGGAAATGGGTGAACTCGCCAAGAAGGCGCGTGACGGCAAACTGAGCCCGGCCGAGATGAGCGGCGCCACCTTCACCATTTCATCGCTCGGCGGCATTGGTGGCCGTTATTTCACGCCCATCATCAACGCGCCCGAGGTCGCCATCCTGGGCGTCTGCAAGAGCAACATGGAACCGGTGTGGGATGGCAAGGCCTTCCAGCCGCGCCTGATGCTGCCCCTGTCGCTGACCTGGGACCACCGCGTGATCGACGGTGCCGCAGCGGCCCGTTTCAACGCCTATTTGGGCCAGATCCTCGGCGACTTCCGCCGGGTGTTGCTGTAAAGGAACCGGACCATGGCAATGATTGATATCCAGGTTCCCGACATTGGCGACTTCGACGAAGTCACGGTGATCGAACTGCTGGTGAAACCCGGCGACACCGTCAAGGTCGAACAGTCGCTCATCACGGTGGAGTCCGACAAGGCGTCGATGGAGATTCCCTCGTCGCATGCCGGCGTGGTGAAAGAGCTCAAGGTCGCGCTGGGCGACAAGGTCAAGCAGGGTTCGGTGGTGCTGGTGCTGGAAGGCGAGGGCGCTGCTGCAGCCCCTGCGCCTGCCGCGGCTCCTGCACCGTCGCCTGCTCCGGCTGCTGCCGCACCTGTCGCTGCACCGGTGGCCGCGCCTGCCGCCGCCAGCTTTGATGGATCGGCCGACCTCGAGTGCGACCTGCTCGTGCTCGGCGCAGGCCCCGGCGGTTATTCGGCCGCCTTCCGCGCGGCCGACCTCGGCCTGAAGGTGGTGATCGTCGAGCGCTACGCCACCCTGGGGGGCGTGTGCCTGAACGTGGGCTGCATCCCGTCCAAGGCGCTGCTGCACGTGGCCGCTGTCATGGACGAGGTCAGCCATATGGCCGATCTGGGCGTGGACTTCGGAGCGCCGGTGGTCAACATCGACAAGCTGCGTGGCCACAAGGAAAAGGTCATCGGCAAGCTCACCGGTGGCCTGGCCGCCATGGCCAAGATGCGCAAGGTCACGACCGTGCGCGGCTACGGTGCCTTCGTCGGGCCCAACCACGTCGAGGTCGAAGAAACCACCGGCACCTCGCAGGAGAAAACCGGGCAGAAGCAGGTGATCGCGTTCAAGAAGTGCATCATCGCTGCGGGCTCGCAGGCGGTGCGCCTGCCCTTCATGCCCGACGATCCGCGCGTGGTGGACAGTACCGGCGCGCTCGCGCTGAAGGAAGTGCCCAAGCGCATGCTGATCCTCGGCGGCGGCATCATCGGCCTGGAGATGGGCACGGTCTACAGCACGCTGGGCGCCCGTCTGGACGTGGTGGAGATGATGGACGGTCTGATGCAGGGCGCCGACCGCGACCTGGTGAAGATCTGGCAGAAGATGAACGCCAAGCGCTTCGACAACATCATGCTCAAGACCAAGACGGTGAGCGCCCGTGCGCTGCCCGAAGGCATTGAGGTGACGTTCGAGAGCGCCGAGCCCGGCGGCACCGCGCCCGCGCCGCAGGTCTACGACCTGGTGCTGCAGGCCGTGGGCCGCACGCCCAACGGCAAGAAGATCGCCGCTGACAAGGCCGGCGTGGCCGTGACCGACCGCGGCTTCATCAACGTCGACATCCAGATGCGCACCAACGTGCCGCACATCTTCGCCATCGGCGACATCGTGGGCCAGCCCATGCTGGCGCACAAGGCGGTGCACGAGGCGCATGTGGCGGCAGAAGTCATTGCCGGCGAACTGCAGGGCAACAAGGAGCTGGCCGCGGCCGCCTTCAACGCCCGCGTGATCCCCAGTGTGGCCTACACCGACCCCGAAGTGGCCTGGGTGGGACTCACCGAAGACCAGGCCAAGGCGCAGGGCATCAAGGTCAACAAAGGCCTGTTCCCCTGGACAGCTTCAGGCCGTGCGATTGCCAATGGCCGAGATGAAGGCGTGACCAAGCTGCTGTTTGACGACAGTCCCGAAGCACACGGCCACGGCAAAATCCTGGGCGGCGGCATGGTCGGCACGCACGCCGGCGACATGATCGGCGAGATCGCGCTGGCCATCGAGATGGGTGCCGACGCAGTGGACATCGGCAAGACCATCCACCCCCACCCCACGCTGGGCGAAAGCATCGGCATGGCGGCGGAGGTGGCGCACGGATCCTGCACCGATTTGCCACCGGCGAAGAGGTAAGGCCCTGCGCGTTTCAGAGACAGGGTCCGAACCGACAACGCCGCGGCGGGAGTCCGCTTCCGTGCCCGCGGCGTGTCGGCGGGTGCCCTGGTCCTGAACGCACGCACGAAGGGCAGGACCTGTCAGGCCCGCAGTGGTGTAATCCGCGTATCCAGGGTTGCCATTTCGTCAGGGTCTACATGTCCGCCGTTTTCCCCGTTTCACCTCTTTCCGAGTCGGTTCCCGAAAGCGACGTTCCGTCTGGAAAGCACTTGCCCCATGTGCGCTTTCTCGACCGCACGGTCGAGGTTCGCCCCGACGAAACCGCGCTCGACGCATTGCTGCGGGGCGGGGTGGACGTGGCGTTTTCCTGTCGCGGCGGCGTCTGCCATGCCTGCCTGATGCATTGCCGCGAGGGGACCGTCCCGGGAGACGCCCAGCGCGGACTGTCAGACCATCTGAAGGAGCGGAAGTACCTGCTCGCCTGTCAATGTCGGCCGACATCGACGCTGGTGTTGGAGCGTCCCCTGCCGCGCGACCTGCGCACCACGTGCGTACTCACGCAGGTCGAGGGCCAGGGGTCCCCCGTCCTGAAGCTGCACTTTGAACCGATGCGCACGCTGCTTTACCGCACGGGACAACACCTGCGACTGCTCACCGGCGGTCCCGACGAACCCGTACTGCGGTTGACCAGCCGTCCGGACGACGAATGGGTACTGGAGGCGGAGCTGGACTGTCCTACTGGCGAGCCACCCGTTGCTTGGCTTCGAGGAGACGTGCCGTTCGGCCATGAATTCGAGGTTTGGGGTCCAGTCGAGCCCGATGTGGTGGCGGGCGCAACTGACCCCTGTGTGGCCTCATGCCATCAGGTGGCGGGTGAACCCGCTGGTGACGTGGCGGCTGTGACGCAAGGCGAGCGCCCCGTCCACACCGAACTCGACGCACCACGCCCTGATCCTGGGCTGTGGCGCGAGCTCGACGAAGGCCGCACCGTGCGCCGCGTGCTGGAAGATTTTTACGCGCAGGTATATGCCGACGATCGCCTGGCCTCGTTCTTTGAGGGCGTGACGATGGAGCGCGCCATTGGCAAGCAATACTCGTTTCTGCAAGAGATGCTCACGGGCGAGAAAGTTTATTTCGGCGAGCGTCCACGCAACTCGCACCACTGGATGGTGATTTCTGACGAGCTGCTCAATTACCGGCAGGCGCTGATGGTGGCCACGTTGGAAAAGCACGGTCTGAGCCCCGAGCAGATCGCGCGCTGGACGCGCGTGGAGGAACACTGGCGGCGCGATCTGGTGAAGTCGGCGCCCTGGCCCAGAAAGATCGGTGAATTCGAGTTCCCGTTGCACGGTTTCGCGAAGGAAGTGCTGAGCGAAGGCTCGATGTGCGACCACTGCGGCTCGGAAGTGCCATCCGGCACCGAGGTGCTGTACCACTTGCGCCTGGGCACGATCAGCTGCGCGGCCTGTGCGCCAGCCGTGGGGCGCGACACGGCTCAGGGCTGACCGGTTGGGTCTTCGGCCCCGTTTCCCGGCTACGTGACGGCAGGCCGAGTCCCGCGGATGGGGCGTCCGTGCATCAGCGCATCGTGGCGGGCGCCTCGACGCCGGCCGTCATGGGCACCCGACGCGCGCCGTTGAAGCGTTTCTGCCAGTAGGCCATGCGCATGTCTTCCACGCGCACATGGGAGCCAGCGCGGGGGGAGTGGATGAACTTGCCGTCGCCCACGTAAATACCCACATGGCTGAAGGCGCGCTTCATGGTGTTGAAGAAGACGAGGTCGCCCGGCTTGAGCTCACTGCGATCGATGACCTGGGTGGCGGCGGCCTGCTCGTCGGCGCGGCGGGGCAGCACCTTGCCCAGCGACTCTTCGAACACCGCGCGCACGAAACCGCTGCAATCAAAGCCGCCCTCGGCGGTGTTGCCGCCGAATTTGTAGGGCACGCCGAGGAAGCCCATGGCGTTCATGACCAAGCCGGAGGCCCGCAAGCCCACCGAATCGCGGGCGTTCTGCCATTGTTCGCCGAGGCGGCTCATGAGCCCCCTGTCCTCCAGAAAGGCGTCCATGTCGTCGAAGGGGGCGGCTGGCGCCGCTTGTGCCGAGAGCGCGCAACTCAGCAAAAGAGCAGGTATCCATCGAATCATGCCGGCAGGGTAGGGTCCAGCGCCTCACAAGTCAAGCAAAGAAGTCATGCAAGATCTTGATTTTGTTCAGGAATGCCGCAGGTCGGCTTTCCCGCACCCTTGATCTGTCAGCGGCGGATGTGGTTTGCGGGACCGATCAGCGAGAATCGCGGCTTCCAACTGAATCAAGAAAGACACCCATGTTGCTGGACGCCACGGATTCCCAACTGGTGCTGGTGGACTACCAGCCCCGCCTGATGCCCGTCATTCACGAGGGTTCGCTGGTGCTGGCAAATGCCCTGCGGCTGGCGCGAATGGCCCGGCTGATGGAGGTCCCGGCCTGGGGCACCGAGCAGAACCCGGACAAGCTGGGCGCGAATCCTCCCGAGTTGCGCGAGCTGTGTCGCAAGACACTCTCCAAGATGCACTTCAGCGCCGTGGCCGATGGCCTGGCCGACTGGCTGCGCCCGCCCGCCCGCCCGGCGGGTGGCAACGCCCGCAGCCTGCCCAAGCACCTGCAGAAGAGCCCGGCCGCACCCGCTCCCGAGCGCGGCATGATCGTCATCGCGGGTTGCGAAGCCCATGTGTGCCTGATGCAGACCGCACTGGAACTGATCGAACAGGAGTTCGATGTGTGGGTGGTGACCGACGCCTGCGGTTCCCGCACCGAGCGCAACCGCGACGCGGCCTTTGATCGCCTAGCGGGTGCCGGTGCCGAACTCGTCACCACCGAGATGGTGGCGTTCGAGTGGCTCGGCACCGCCGATCATCCGGCCTTCCGTGATGTTCATGCCCTGATCAAGTAAGCCAGCAGGCCAGCAGGTCCGTCCGCGGGCTCAGCGAGGCGCCAGGCGGATCGCTCCATCCAGCCGGATCACCTCGCCGTTGAGCATGTCGTTCTCGATGATGTGCTTGGCCAGCTTGGCGTAATCCTGCGGGGTGCCCAGGCGCGAAGGGAAGGGCACGCTGGCGGCCAGCGCATCCTGCACTTCCTGTGGCATGCCGAACAGCATGGGCGTGCCGAAGATGCCTGGGGCAATCGTCATATTGCGGATACCGTTGCGGGCGAGGTCGCGGGCGATGGGCAGCGTCATGCCCACCACACCGCCCTTGGATGCAGCGTAGGCGGCCTGGCCGATCTGTCCGTCGTAGGCTGCGACGCTGGCGGTTGAGATCATCACGCCACGTTCACCGGTGATGTCGGGCTCGTTCTTGCACATGGCGTCGGCGGCCAGTCGGATCATGTTGAAGCTGCCCACCAAGTTGACCATGATGGTCTTGGTGTAGACGTTCAGGCTGTGCGGGCCGTTCTTGCCCACCGTCTTCTCGGCCGGCGCGATGCCGGCGCAGTTGATCAGGCCCATGAGCTTGCCCATGGAAACCGCCTGCGCCACCACGGCCTGGCCGTCGGCTTCGCTGCTCACATCGCATTTGACAAAGACACCGCCGATTTCCTGGGCCACGGCTTCGCCTTTTTCTGCCTGCATGTCGGCAATGACGACCTTGCCGCCGTTGGCCGCCAGCATGCGCGCCGTGCCCTCGCCGAGTCCCGATGCGCCGCCGGTGACGATGAATACCTTGCCTTGAATCTCCATGGGGTGCTCCTCTGCATGATTGACGTTGACGTAAACGTCAATTATGCGGCACAAAAAAGCCCGCGTGAGCGGGCTTTGACGAGGTGCTGAGGGCGGCGTCCGGTGCGCGCGAGGGTTTTTAGGGCGGATGCGGCGAACCGACGTTACGGGATCGCAAGCATCGCCCCGACCGGGGAGGCCGCCGCGCAGCGGCGCGGGTGTTACTTGTATCCCACGCGGTCCAGCATCTGCTGCACCTTGGTCATGTTCTTGGCCACGACACCCAGGGGGATATTCTCGGTCTTGAAGCCGTCGCCGCCGATGGACGCCAACGCCTTGTTGTCGATCTTCAGACCCTTGACCGCAGGGAATTCGTTGTTGCCGTTGGCGAAATAGTCCTGGGCGAAGGGGCTGGCCAGGAATTCCATGAACTGGACGGCGTGTTCGCGGTTCTTGGCGTGCTTGGCCACGGCCGCTCCGGCGATGTTCACGTGCGTGCCGCTGGTGCCCTGGTTGGGGAATACCACCCGCACTTTTTCCATCACCGCGCGGTCTTCAGGCTTGGTGGATTTGAGCAGGCGTGCCACGTAATAGGTGTTGGTGAGTGCCACACCGCATTCGCCCGAGGCCACGGCCTTGACCTGATCGGTGTCGCCGCCCTTGGGCCCGCGCGCCATGTTGTCCACCACACCCTTGAGCCAGGCTTCGCCCTTCTGGTCGCCCAGGCGCTCCACCACGGTGGCGAACAACGAGAGGTTGTAAGGGTGCGAACCCGAGCGCGTGCAGACCAGTCCCTTGAGGGCTGGGTCGGCCAGTTGCTCGTAAGTGGCCACGTCGGCAGCCTTCACACGCAGCGGGTCGTACACGATCACGCGGGCGCGGGTGGAGAAGCCGGTCCAGGTCACGCCATCGGCGGTGGGGATGGCGCGCAGGTTGGCGGGAATCGCCGCATCAAGCCTGGCCGATTTGATCGGCTGGAACAGGCCCTGGCTGTCGGCGGACACCATGCGGGCAGCGTCCACCAGCAGGATCACGTCGGCTGGCGAGGCTGCGCCCTCGGCACGCAGGCGCGCGACAATGCCGGCGTCGTCACCGTCCACGCGGTTGATCTTGATGCCGGTGGTGCGGGTGAACGTGTCATACATGACATCGTCGGTCTGGTAGTGGCGGGCCGAGTAAAGGTTGAGCACCTTGTCCTGGGCCACGGCCGCAGACTGAAAGGCCACGCCAGCGGTCAGCGCAGACAGAAGAATCGAGAACTTGGCAAGCTGTTTCATGGCACACGTCCAGGTTGGAGAATCAAAAATCAAACAAGGCATTGACAGGAAGGTGAACCCGCGTGGCTGGCATCGCAGCGTCCGGCGTGGTTCAATTCAAGCATGATCTTAACACAAACGCGAATGGTTCTTAATAAGTTTACCTTCCGGCATTGCGCGATGCCGTGGGTGCTGGGTCTGGCGTTCTTGGCCGGATGCAGCAGCCCACCGCCTGCGCCGCCGGATCGGCAGGGCGTCACCCCCACGGGGCCACCAGCGGTCGTCGAGCCGGTTCGGCGAC
>JAGXRS010000225.1 GCA_018335615.1 Hydrogenophaga sp.
CCTGCTGATCAGCTCGCGCAAGGCGCCCGAGCTGGCGGAAGCGGCCGCCGAGCTGCGGGCCGCCGGCCACACCGTGGACGTGTTTGCCGCCGACGGGCGCGACGATGTACAGGTGATGGCGCTGGTGGACCACGCGCTGGCCACACTGGGGACCATCGACATACTGGTGAACAACGCCGGTGCCACCTGGGGCGCGCGGGCCGAAGACCATCAGATGGACGCCTGGGACAAGGTGATGGACCTGAACGCGCGCAGTGTATTTCTGCTCACGCGCGAGGTGGTGCGGCGCAGCATGCTGCCGCGCGGCCAGGGCCGCATCGTCAACATCGCGTCGGTGGCGGCGTTGGGTGGCACCGCGCATTCCATGCAGGCCGCGGCCTACCACGCGAGCAAGGGCGCGGTGGCCAGCCTCACGCGGGCGCTGGCCTGCGAATGGGGGCCGCACGGCATCACGGTCAACGCGATCCTGCCGGGTGTGTTCCCGAGCAAGATGGCGCAGCACATGCTGGCACCCGACGTGCTGGCGCCCATCGTGGCGAACGTGCCGCTGCGCCGTATTGGCGACGACGAAGGCCTGAAGGGTGCGGTGCTGCTGCTGGCCTCCGACGCGGGGAAACACATCACCGGGGTGCTGCTGCCGGTGGATGGCGGGGCTTCGGCGGTGGTTGGGACCTGAGGCGCAGGTTTGACGCCCCTGCAGGTGCAGCATGGGCGGCGCAGCAGCGCCTCGTGCGAGCGCAACCGCCGAACCGCCAGCGCACTCAGGCCGTGGGCAGTTGGTGGTCGCGGTACTGCTCGCGCAATTTCGTCTTGAGCAGCTTGCCGGTGGCGGTGTGGGGCAAGGCATCGACGAACAGCACCTCGTCGGGCAGCCACCACTTGGCGATGCGCGCACCCAGGTGCTCCATCAGTGCCTGTGGCGACACGCTGGTACCCGGGCGGCGCACCACCAGCAGCAGCGGGCGTTCCTGCCATTTGGGGTGCGACACGCCGATCACCGCCGACTCGGCCACATCCGGGTGCGAGGCTGCTGCGTTTTCCACGTCGATCGACGAGATCCACTCTCCGCCAGACTTGATCACATCCTTGGCGCGGTCCACCAGCTGCAAATAACCGTCGGGGTCGATGGTGGCCACATCGCCGGTGGGAAAGAATCCGTCCTCATCGAGCACCGAGCCGCCTTCACCACGGTAGTAGCCGCTGGCGATCCACGGGCCGCGCACATAGAGGCTGCCAAAGGCCACACCGTCCCAGGGCAGCGCCCGGCCGTCCGCGTCCACGATCTTCAGGTCCACGCCCCACACGCCCCTGCCCTGCTTGAGCTTCACCTTGACCAGTTCCTCGGGGTCCACCCCGGCGTGCTTGGGCAGCAACTTGCTGATGACGCCAATCGGGCTGGTTTCGGTCATGCCCCAGCCCTGCACCACCTCCGCGCCGAACTGGCTCTCGAAGCGTTCCAGCACCGCGCGCGACACCGCCGCACCGCCGATACCGATGCGCTTGACGCCCAGCGTGCGCGGGTCGAGCTGCGGGTTCTTGTCCAGGTGCTGGAACAGCATCATCCAGACCGTGGGCACGCCCTGCGAGAAGGTCACTTTTTCATCGTGCATGAGGTTGTAAACGCTCTCGCCGTCCAGGTGCGGGCCGGGCAGCACCAGCTTGGCGCCCACCATGGCCGCCGCATAGGGCGCGCCCCAGGCGTTGGCATGGAACATGGGCACGATCAGCATCAGCGTCTCGGCCGAGCTGATGCCGAAGGTGTCCGGGGCCAGCTCCATCAGCGTGTGCAGCAGCGTGGAGCGGTGCGAGTACAGAACGCCCTTGGGGTTGCCAGTGGTGCCCGAGGTGTAGCACAGCGACGACGCGCTTTTCTCGTCGAACTCGGGCCAGGTGTAGTCGGTGCTCTGCGCGTCCATCAGCTCGTCAAAGCACAGCAGGTTGGGCACGTTGATGGCCGGCATGTGGGCGCGGTCGGTCATGGCGATGAAGGCCTGGACCGATTTCAGCTGGGGTGCCAGCTGCTCCACCAGCGGCGCAAACGTGATGTCAAAGAACAGCACGCGGTCTTCGGCATGGTTGATGATGTAGTCGATCTGTTCCGGGAACAGGCGGGGGTTCACGGTGTGCAGCACCGCGCCGCTGCCCGAAACGCCGTAGTACAGCGCGAGATGGCGGTAGGAGTTCCAGGCCAGCGTGCCCACGCGGTCGCCCTGCTGGATGCCCAGGCCCTTCAGCGCATTGGCCACTTGGCGCGAGCGCATGCACACGCCGAGCCAGTCGGTGCGGTGCACCGTGCCCTCGGGCAAGCGCGAAACGATTTCGGTATGAGGATGGAAGGTGGCTGCGTGCTCGATAAGCGAGGAAATCAGCAGCGGGCGGTCTTGCATCAGGCCGTGCATGGGGACAGTCTCCAGGAATGAAACGGATCACCCGCACCGGGCGATCAGGCGCTTGCGCTGGACCGGCGGTGCGGGTGGGGTTGCGGGCGAGGCCCGGTCAGCCGCCAAAGATGGGGCCGAACGCCTCGTAGGTCTTGCCGTTGAAACGCTGCAATGTTTTTTTCTCGATCGGGTAGTAGTCCGTGGGCGAGGTCTTGATGTCGATGCCGGGGTACAGCATGGGCGGGGTGAAGTTCAGGTTCGCGGCCTGTTTCATGACGTTCTCGCGGGTCAGGTTATCCCCGGCCTGCTTGAGCGTTTGCACGATGGTGGCGGCGGTGACGTAGCCAATCACGTTGAGCGTGTCGTACGGGTCGCCGGCGGGGTAGTACTGCTTCATCACCGCGAGGTACTCGTCCACGTCCTTGTTGCCTTTGCCCGCCGGGTCATCGGCGCCGAGCAGGTAGGTCGAGGTGATGATGCCCACGGCGTTATCAAAGCCGGCCGGCTTGAGCACCGAGTTCATCGACTGCGACACGCTGGAGAGGTAGTGCACCGGCTTCCAGCCGATCTCGGCTGCCTTGCGGATGGCTTGGGCCGCAAACTTGGGCGTGGAGATGTTGAAGAAGGTGTCGGCACCCGAGGCCTTGAACGACACCATCTGGCTGTCGATGGTCGGGTCGGTCACCTCGTAGGTCTGGTAGGAGACCACCATGGTTTTGGCTTTGTCGCCCAGTGCGTCCATGAAGCCTTTGTGGAAGTCCTTGCCGAAGTCGTCGTTCTGCATCAGCACGGCGATCTTGGCGTTGGGGTTGTTTTGCAGAATGTGCTGGGCGTAGACCTTGCCCTCGGCCTGGTAGGTGGGCTGCCAGCCCATCGTCCACGGGAAGGCCTTGGGGTCGCCAAAGCGCGTGGCACCGGTGGCCACGAAGAGCTGCGGCACCTTCTTGGCGTTCATGTAGCGCTGCACGGCAATGCTGTGCGAGGTGCCCAGCGAGCCGACCATGGCCAGCACCTGGTCCTGCTCGACCAGTTTGCGCGTCTGTTCGACCGATTTGGCCGGGTTGTACGCGTCGTCCGCGGTGATGAAGTTGATGCGCCGCCCGTTCAAGCCGCCGCTGGCGTTGACCTTGTCGAAGTAAGCCGTCATGGCCTTGCCGATGGTGCCGTATGCCGAGGCGGGGCCGGAATACGGCACCAGGTTGCCGAGCTTGATTTCCGTGTCGGTGGCGCCGGGGTCGTACTGCTTCTGGGCGTGGACCGAGAGGGGCAACAAGGCCGCCAGCACCAGGCTGGCACCAAGCTGCAAGGACCGGCGCAGGCCGGCGTTGGGAATCTGGGGCATGAGAGTCTCCATAAGGGTGGTGGCCGATCGAACCGGACCCTGCGTTTGTGCTCACGGCAGTGGCATCGGCTCGGGTTCCATCGTATGAAGGCTCCCCGCTCGGGGCATCGTCGGAACTGACGATATTGGCTGCGCGGAATCAGCGCGGCGCAAACACCGGTTCGCGCTTGCTCAGAAACGCCCGCACGCCTTCCCCAAAGGCCGGTCGGTCAATCAGCTCGCGCTGGCGATCGGCTTCGCTGTGCAACTGCTCGGGCAGCGTCTGGCACCCGGCCAGCTCGTAGACCGCGCGGATCTCCGGCGCCGCGTGCGCGGGCAACGCGGCCAGGCGCTGTGCCATCTGCAGCGCCTCGTCGTGCAATACCGCAGCGTCCACGCAGCGCCACACCAAGCCCCACTGCGCGGCCTGCTCGGCTCCCAGGCGCTCGCCCAGCAGCGACAGGGCGACCGCGCGCGCCCGGCCCACGCTGCGCTCCAGGAACCAGGTGGTGCCCAGGTCGGGCACGATACCCAGGCGCGGCATGAAGGGGAGGTAAAAGTAGGCCGAATGCGCGGCCAGCACCACATCGGCCGCCAGCGCCAGGCCCACGCCGGCACCCGCGCAGGCGCCATTGACGGCGCTGAGCACCGGAAACGGCAGGCTGCGCAGCTCTTCAATCAGGCGGTTCGACAGGGCCTGCATCGTGTCGGCCGTCTGCTGCCCGAGGCTGCCCTGTTCGGGTGGCGACATGGAGGCCAGATCGGCCCCTACACAAAAGGCCTTGCCGGTGCCGGTGAGCAGCAGCGCGCGCACCGACGGGTCGGCACGCAACTCGGCCAGGGTGTCGCGCAGCGCCTGCTGCAACGGCAGGGTGAGCGGGTTCATCCGCGCGGGCAGATTCAGGCGCAGCAGCGCCACCGCGCCGTGGCGTTCGCGCAGCAGCATCGGTTCTTCGCTCATTGATCGGCCCTGCGCTTCCATCGATCGGCAGTTGTGCGCAGCAAGCCCACCACGCCGCCGGGCATGGCGAACATGATGGCGATGAGCACCACACCGTAGACCGCCCAGGGCGCCGCCTTGGACAGGCTCTCGGCGAAGCTGGGCACAAACATGATGAACAGCGCACCGAAGAAAGCCCCCCACACCGTGCCCAGGCCACCCACCACCACCCCCACCAGCAGGGAGATGGAGAGGAACATGGTGAAAGAGTCGGGCGAGACAAACTGCACCGCAATGGCCGACAGCGCACCGCCTACACCGGTAAAGGCAGCCGAGATGCCGAAGGTCATGGACTTGTAGTGCGGGCTGTCCACGCCCATGGCTTCGGCCGCCATGGCGTGGTCGCGGATGGCGCGCATGGCCCGCCCACTGCCGCTGGACAGCAGGTTGTGACCGATCAGAAACATCACCACCGTAACCACCAGCGCATACAGGAACAGCCACTGGTCTGGCGACAGCGGCAGACCAAAAGGTGCGTCGGGCTTCATGAGCACAATGCCGCCCACGCCACCGGTCCAGGCCTCGAGGTGCTTGTACTTCAGCAACTGCGGCATGGCCACCGCCAACGCAAAGGTGGCCAGAGCCAGGTACAGGCCTTCGAGCTTCAAGGCCGGCCGCCCAAAGAGGTAGCCCACGACCAGACAAGCCAACCCGGCCACGGGCACCGAAGCCCAGTAAGGCAAACCGCCATGTTCCATTGCAATCGCCGCCGCGTAGGCGCCTAGCGCAAAGAACGCACCGTGGCCCAGCGAAATTTGGCCGTTGTAGCCGGTGAGTATGTTCAGACCCAGCAGCGCGATCGCGTAGCACAGCACCATGGTGCCCTGGAACAGCTGGTAGCCCTGAAGCACCCAAGTGAGTGCGGCTACCAGCAGCACCAGCAACACCACCCAGGGCCAGGCCCTGTGTGCCGGCGGGCGCATGGCCGGGGCGGGTCGCGCTGACGGCGCTTGAACTTGACTCAGGGTCGGCAAGGAAGGTGCGTGGGTGGATGGCATGGTTCAGACCCGGGTGACGATGGTCTTGCCCAGCAGACCGGAAGGTTTCACGATGAGCACAGCGATGATCAGCACCAGCGCCACAGAAAGCTTGAGCTCGGTGCCCACCACATAGGTGCCCAGCAGGTTCTCGAGCACGCCGACGATGAAGCCGCCTAGCACGGCGCCAATGGGGTTGTCAATGCCGCCAATGAGGGCCCCGGCAAAGGCGTAGAGCAGCACGCCGGTCATCATGTTCGGGTCCAGAAACACCACCGGCGCCACCATCATGCCGGCCACGGCCCCGATGGCGCCGGCCAGGCCCCAGCCCAGCATGAGCATGCGCCCCACGTTGATGCCCACCAGCCGCGACGAGGCGGCGTTCTGCGCCGCGGCGCGCATGGCCAGGCCCAGCGGCGTGAGCCGCAGGAACATGAACAACAGCGACACCATGCCCAGCGCCACCACGATGGCGCCCACCTCATGGGCCGACATCAGGCTGCCTCCGTACCAGGCATCGGCCGGGAAGGGACTGGGAAACGGCTTGATGGTGTAGCCAAACAGAAAGCCTGCCAGGCTGTGGAAAATCACCAGCAAGCCGATGAAAACCACCACCACCGAGAGTACCGGCGCGTTGTGCATGGGCCGGATGACGGCAAATTCGATCGCTGCGGCCACCACGAACGACAGCACCACCGTGATGGCAAAGGCGCCCCAGTACGGGAAGCCGGCCTGGATCAGCGTCCAGGCGATGAAGGTGGAAAACATGGCCATTTCGCCCTGCGCAAAATTGATGTGGTGCGTGGCCTGGTAAATCATCACCAGCGCCAGCGCCACGCTGGCGTAGATGCCGCCGGTGGCCAGGCCGGCCAGCAGTTGGTGCAGAAACTCGTTCATGGGTGGGGGTCCTGGTAGGGTCTATTCACCGAGATAGGCGCGACGCACGGCGTCGTTGCGGCGCATGTCGGCCGAGGGGCCGCTGAGCACCACACGCCCGGTCTCCAGCAGGTAGGCGGTGTCGGCCAGGTCGAGTGCGAGCTTGGCGTTTTGCTCCACCAGCAGGATCGACACCTTCTCCTCCCGGTTGATGCGCTTCATGATCGAAAAAATGTCTTTCACGATCAGCGGCGCCAGGCCAAAGGAAGGTTCGTCCAGCAGCAGCAGGCGTGGACGGCCCATGAGGGCACGGCCAATGGCCAGCATCTGCTGCTCGCCGCCCGACAGCGTGCCGGCCTGTTGCGTGGCGCGCTCGCGCAGCCGGGGAAAGTAGCCGTAGATGCGCTCCATGTCGTCGGCCACGCCGCTGCGCGTGCGCCGCGCGTACGCGCCCAGTTGCAAGTTCTCTTCGGTGCTCAGGCCCATGAAGGTGCCGCGCCCGTCGGGCACATGGCCCACGCCGAGCTGGGCGATCTGTTCGGTGGAACGACCGTCGATGCGTTCGCCCGCCAGCGTCACCGAGCCGCTGGCCTGCACCATGAAACGGCACAGGGCACGCAGCGTGGTGGTCTTGCCGGCGCCGTTCGCTCCCAGTAGCGCGGTCACCTGACCTTCGGCCACATCCAGGTCCAGGCCCTTCAGCACCTGGGTGGCACCGTAGCGGGCGTGCAGGCCGCGCACTTCGAGCAAGTGGGTCATGACAGTGCCTCTTGTGCTTCAGGTGCTTCTTCGGTTTCGTCCGCACCCAGGTAGGCGCGGATCACGTCGGGATGGGCACGCACCTCGGCCGGGGTGCCCTGTGCGATTTTTTTGCCGAAGTTCAGGGCCACCACCCGGTCGGAAATCTTCATCACCAGGCCCATGTGGTGCTCCACCAGCAGCACGGTCACGCCCAGACGGTCGCGGATGTCGCAGATCAACTGGCCCAGCCCTTCCAGCTCTTCGTGATTGAGACCACAGGCCGGCTCGTCCAGCAGCAGCAGCTGCGGCTCGCAAGCCAGGGCGCGCGCCAGCTCCACACGCTTTTGCGTGCCAAACGGCAGGTCGCCCACGGTGCGTTCAGCCACCTCTGACAACTGCAGAAAGTCAAGGAGCGTCTCGGCGCGGGCCTGCGCCTCGGCCTCGATGCGCGCAGCGCCCGGGAGCCGGAAGGCGTTGCGCAGCATGCCCGCGTGGTGCTTGCTGTGGCAGCCCACGCGCACGTTGTCGCGCACCGTCATGGAGTGGAACAGCGCGAGGTTTTGGAACGTGCGGCCCATGCCGATTCCGGCCATGCGGTGGCGCGGCAGACGCGAAACCGTCTGGCCGTTGAACGCAATGCTGCCGGCGTTGCAGTCGTACAGGCGCGAGAGGCAGTTGAACAGCGTGCTCTTGCCCGCGCCGTTAGGCCCGATGAGGGCACAGATTTCGCCGCGGTGGATATCGAACGACACCCCATCCAGTGCGACGATGCCACCAAAACGCACGGTGACGCCCTGCACTTGCAGCAGGGGATGGGTATTGTTCTGACGGTGATCGTTGTCATGGGTCATGCGTCGATCTCAGGGTTAATCAAGCCGTTGTCGGGGTCTGTCCGCGCAAGCCGGTGCCGATGGCCTACAGCCTTTCGATGACGGTGACGTTGGCCATGCCGCCGCCCTCGCACATGGTCTGCAGGCCATAGCGTTTGCCGCGCGCGCCCAGCGCATGCACCAGCGTGGTCATGAGCTTGGTGCCCGAGCCACCCAGCGGGTGGCCCAGCGCAATCGCGCCACCGTTCACGTTGAGGCGGTCGGCGTCGGCACCCAGTGCCTTCAGCCATGCCAGCGGCACCGAGGCAAACGCCTCGTTGACTTCGTACAGATCGATGTCGGCGATGTTCATGCCGGCTTTTTTCAACGCGCGTTCGGTCGCCGGAATCGGCGCCTCCAGCATGATCACGGGGTCGTGGCCGATCACGGTCATGTGGTGGATGCGCGCCAGCGGCTGCACGCCCAGCGCTTTCAGGCCCCGCTCGTTCACCACCATCACCCCGGTGGCGCCGTCGCAAATCTGGCTGGCGTTGGCAGCACTGATCACGCCACCTTCCTGCAGCAGCTTCACGCCCTGGATGGACTCGAACGTGGCCTCGTAACGGATGCCTTCGTCCGTCCGGTGAATCTCGGCCGTGTCCAGGCCCTGCGCGTCGCGCACGGGCAGCGGCAAGATTTCGGCGTCAAACGCACCGCCCCGCGTGGCGGCAATGGCCCGCTGGTGGCTCAGCAAGGCGAAGCGGTCCAGGTCCTCGCGGCTCAGGCCGTACTTGCTGGCCATCATCTCGGCGCCCACGAACTGGCTGAACGCCACGTCGTGGTAGCGGCGGTTGATGGCCGGGCTTTGGTAAAAACCCATGCCCGCCTTCTGCGCCAGCGACGAGGGGCTGAACATGGGCACCCGCGTCATCGACTCCACGCCCGCCGCGATCACCACATCCATGGTGCCCGACATCACCGCCTGCGCCGCAAAGTGCACCGCCTGCTGCGAGGAACCGCACTGGCGGTCCAGCGAGGTGCCGGGCACCGAATCGGGCAGCCTCGATGCCATCACCGCATTGCGCGCCACGTTGGTGGACTGCTCGCCCACCTGGCTCACGCAACCCATGATCACGTCGTCCACCAGCGCCGGATCGGCCCCGGTGCGGTCCACCAGCGCGTTGAGCACCTGGGCGGCGAGTTCAACAGGGTGCCAGCCGGCCAGGCGGCCACCTCGGCGCCCCCCTGCGGTTCGGACGGCACTGACGATATAGGCTTCAGACATAAGAGACGCTTCGCGGGTTGGGTGGAAGATGAAGGGTTGCGGCCATTCTGTTGGCGCCCTGCGGCAGGGGCTTCGTCGGAACAGACGATTTTCAAAAGCGGCGTACCGCGCACACTGCGGCCACCCGTGTGAAAGGCCCCCACCATGACCGCATCTCCCCTGCTCCTGAGCCGCCCCCAACCTGGCTGCGCCGTGCTCACCCTGCACCGCCCCCAGGCCCTCAACGCGCTCAATGCCGGCTTGCGCGCCGAGCTGGTGGCGGCGCTGCAGGCGCTGGACCGCGACGACACGGTGCGCGCCGTGGTGCTCACCGGCGCGGGCAAAGCCTTCTGCGCCGGGCTGGACCTGCGCGAACTCGGCACCGAAGGCGTGCCCGTGCCAGGCACCGCCTACGACCCGGTGCGCGCCCTCACCGCCTTCGGCAAACCGCTGATCGCGGCGGTGAACGGGGCGGCCGTCACCGGCGGCTTCGAACTGGCGCTGGCCTGCGACGTGCTGCTGGCCTCGACGGAAGCGCGCTTCGCCGACACGCACGTCCGCATCGGCGTGATCCCAGGCTGGGGGCTGTCACAAAAACTCAGCCGCCTGATCGGCCTGCCCCGCGCCAAAGAAATGGCCTTCAGCGGCAACTTCATCAACGCCAACACCGCCGAGCGTTGGGGCCTCGTCAACCGCGTGTTTAGCCCCGACGAACTGCTGTCCGCCGCCCTCGCCCTCGCCGTCGACATGGCCAGCGCCGATCCCGCCATGCTGCGCGCCTACAAACGCTTGATCGACGAAGGGTTTGGCCTGCCGCTGGGTGACGCGATGGCGCTGGAGGCGCAGCGGTCCAGCGAATGGGCGGCTGTGCAGACGCCGGCGGAGCTGGAGAGGCGGAGCGAAGCAGTGCAGGCGCGGGGGCGGGTGCAGGTCGGATGAGGTGCCGAGCTTCTTGCTTGCTATCGAGCGAATGTCCACACAAGGCTGGTTGCAGCCCTTCGTAGAAAGGCCGTTGAGCACCCAGTCGTTGGGATTTGATACCGCACCCAAGTGCTACCCAATACGGGGCAGACGTCGCTTGAACACCGAGATTCCGGTCAATTTTCCTCAGAAGTACCTTCGTTTTTCAGTTCGGCAAAGTTGGCTGTCATGGTGGGCTATCAACGGCGTGCAGGTGGAGACGTCCATGTAAGACCTTTCCTAGCGGGTTTTCGTGACGCGGAGTTATTTATCGGCGCCACTATCTACAAGGCGCTGCTCGATTCAGTGCATTGCCGGCTGGCAACTGTTCACGTGAAAAGACCCTAGACACCCAGCGGGCACGGCTAGTAGACTCAAGCTACACTTAATTGAAAATAGCCTGAGGGCTACTATAGGAGGACTTAATCGGTGATCAATCAGATTGACATAGGTAGCTTCGGCAGCTTCCAAGGTTTGGATTGGAAGAAGACTGTTAAGGACAGTGGCAAAAATGTCCAATATTTCAAGCGACTCAACGTTCTCTACGGACGCAATTACTCTGGCAAGACAACACTTTCGCGGGTCTTCCGCTCGCTGGAGAATGGCAAACTTCCGCTGAACTATGTGGGCGCGTCTTTCAGTCTGACAGGTGACAAGGGTGTTGTCACCGATGCTGGCTTATTGGCCCACAACTACGACGTGCGAGTCTACAACCGCGACTTCGTCACCGACAACCTCAGCTTTCTAGTCAATCAGGAAGCCGGTGGCGTAATCAAGACCTTTGCCATCGTCGGTGAGCAGAACAAAGAGATTGACGACGCCATCGCTGCGATTGAAGCCAAGCTTGGCAGCGTGGAAGGCAAGGCAGGGCTTCGGTTTGATCTGGAAACCAAAAAGAAAGAGCGCGATCGCACCAAGTTTGCCCACACCACTGCGTTCAGTGACCTAGAAGAGAAACTGCGTGTTCATGCGAATCACAAGATCAAGAAGAACCGTCAGTACGGCAGTGCTGTCTACAACATCGGACATATCAAAAGCGACATTGCATCCACCAAGAAGGCTGGCTTCGTTGCCCTCACGGCTGAGCAGCAGGCCGTCAAACTGAGTCTGCTCAAGCAGGAAGCCCTGCCTGACATCATTGGCACCTTGGCCGTTACCCTCAAGCTGGAATCCTTGACGGCCACAGCCGAATCGTTACTATCCAAAACAATCACGCCAACCAAGGCCATTGAGGAATTGCTCAAAGACAGCGCCTTGCAACTCTGGGTCAAGCAAGGTATGGGGCAACACCGCGAGAAACGCGAGACATGTGCCTTCTGCCGACAGGGTCTGCCGCACGACATTTGGCAGGTGCTCGATGAGCATTTCAGCAAGGAGTCTGGCGATTTGGAAATGTCCTTGGAAACGGCTATCACGTCAGTCACCACCGAGATTGGCACCATCGCGGAACTCAACACTTTCACGGGTGCGCAGTTCTACGCTGACGAGCGCGCCGCGTTTGAAACCAGCAGCAAGGCCCTATCCCAAGCGCTAGCCGCCTACAAAAAGGATATGGAGGCACTGAAGAAATCGCTTGAGACTCGGAAGAGCAACCTGTTCCAGCCCACAACCCTCAAGACTCCATCCCATGACGCCAAGGAAATTGCAAAGCACGTTGCCGACATTAATGCTCTGATCGCCATGAGCAATGGCAAGACTGCCACGTTGGAAAAAGACAAAACCAGTGCCAGAGAGGTACTTCGCCTGGCGGATGTGTTCGCCTTTGCCGATGCCATAACCTATGACAAAGAGCTTGGCCGGATCGCCACTCTCAAGACCACCGCTGATGCCGCAAGCAAGGCCTTCACCGATGCAGAAAAAGAGATTCGTAAAGCCGAGGCTGAGGTCCAGACATTGAGGGCCAAACAGAAGGACGAGCGTAAGGGGGCGGAAAGAGTCAATGCCCTGCTCAGCAACTTCTTCGGCCATGACGGGATCAAGCTGGAAGCGCGCGAGGGTGCAGACAAAGCGACGGTCAAGTTTGAGATCACCCGCAACGGCAAGTCGGCGTACAACCTGAGCGAAGGCGAATGCAGCCTCATCGCATTCTGCTACTTCATGGCCAAGCTTGAAGATCCAGAAAGCAAAGGCAGAGAATTAATCATCTACATTGACGATCCGATTTCAAGCTTGGACGGAAATCACATCTTCTTCATGTTCAGCTTGATTGAAAGCTTGATTGCCAAGCCCAACAAGAACTCTGATGGCTCAAAGTCGTATCGCTATAAGCAATTGTTCATTTCCACGCATAATCTGGATTTCTTGAAGTATCTTAAGAAGCTGTCTCTGCCGCCAGAAAAGAACCACGGAGGAAATCAGCACTTCTTAATAGAGAGAAACGGCGGCACCAGTGCCATTTCGCTAATGCCTTCTTATCCCAAAGAGTACATCACTGAGTTTAATTACTTATTCCATCAGATCTATAAATGTCGTGATGCAGAATACGCAAAGGTTTCGCATGAGCCGTTTTATTCATTCGGCAATAATTTGCGAAAATTTCTTGAGGCATTTCTTTTTTACAAATACCCTCACCACGACAATCAAAGCGACAGCTTTGAGCGCATGAAGAAATTCTTCGGCGAAGATGATTTGACCGTTGCTCTAATCAACCGTCTCAACAACGGTAACTATTCAGCCCCCCATAGGGCATAGCCATAGTCGAGTCAGGCGCAAGCCGCCTGTCGTGCCAGGACATGCTCGGGCACCAAGGACGGCGCGGTCTGCTTGGCCAGCCAGGCCTGCATGACTTCTTGCAGATAGCCAAAGGTCTGGCGGCCCTGCAGGGTACAGGTCTGCACGGTCGAGAAGATTCGCTCTAGGAATCTCAGTCCTCGTCCCGATCGGGTGAAGAACGAGAGCTTGCGCTTGATCACGAAAC
>JAGXRS010000226.1 GCA_018335615.1 Hydrogenophaga sp.
CCACCGATTCCAGCAGCCGGCCGATGCGGCCCATTTCGGTGGCGCCCGCCGTGGCCACCACCACGCCGCGCGCCTGCCCCTGCGTGACCAGCGTGCCGGCGTAGCCCATGCACAGGCGGTCGCCCAGCGCGGCGTCGGGCGCCACCGGGACCACCGACTTCTCCACCGGCATCGACTCGCCGGTGAGCGCCGACTCGTCCACCCGCAGGTTGTTGAGCTGCAGCCAGCGCAGGTCGGCCGGCAGGCTGTCGCCAGAGGCCACCTGCACCACGTCGCCCGGCACCAGGTCGGCGGCGTCGATGTCTTGCAGGCGGCCATCGCGCAGCACGTTGGCGTGGGGCGCGAGCAGGTGGCGGATGGCCTGCAAGGCCTTTTCGGCCTTGCCTTCCTGCAGCACGCCGATGGACACGTTGAGCAGCACCACGGCCAGGATCACGGCGGCGTCCAGCGAGTGGCCGATCAGGGCGGTGACCACAGCCGCCGCCAGCAGCACCAGGATCAACAAATTGTTGAACTGCACCAGCACGCGGCGCCACAGGCCGGGGCCCTCGGCCATTTGCAGCCGGTTGGGGCCGTGGCGCGCCAGGCGCTCGAGTGCCTCGCTGTGGGTCAGGCCGTGATCGCTGCTGTCCAGGGACCGAAGCGCTTCAGCCGCCGGCAGGGCATGCCAGCCGCGGGCACGGGCCGCGGGTGCCGCTGAGGCTGAGGGGTCAGACGGTGAGGGGGTGGGTGCAGGGCGGGGCGTCGTCATGAATGGGACACTACAGGAACTCGGCCATGTGTTGTCGGCCTGGCACCCGAAAGCGGGAAGACTGACTGGCCATGCAGGCGACTTTTTTGATGTGCCTCAAACCAGGCACCGCCGCCCCGGGGCGTGTAAGAAAGTTCGACGGCGCCCGACTGCTGTTCACCCTCTCCCAGCTGCGACCCCCTCCATGAAACCTGCCAAAGCCCTCGTCATCGTCTGCATTGCCCTGGCCGTGGCAGCGTTCTTCGTGTTCGACCTGGGGCGTTTCCTCAGCCTGGAGGCGCTCAAGGACAGCCAGGCGCGGCTGGCCGCCCTGCACGCCGAGCGGCCGCTGACCGTGGCGGCGCTCTACTTCGCGCTGTACACGGTGGTGACGGCCGTGTCGTTCCCCGGCGCCGTGGTGCTCACACTGGCCGGTGGCGCCATCTTCGGCCTGGGCTGGGGGCTGCTGCTGGTGTCCTTCGCCTCCAGCATCGGCGCCACCCTGGCCTTTCTGGCGGCGCGCTTCGTGCTGCGCGACAGCATCGAGGCCCGCTTCGGCCCGCGCCTGGCCGAGATCAACCGGGGCATCGAGAAAGACGGCGCGTTCTACCTCTTCACGCTGCGCCTCATTCCGGTGGTGCCCTTTTTCGTCATCAACCTGGTGATGGGCCTGACCGCCATGCGTGCCTGGACCTTCTACTGGGTGAGCCAGCTCGGCATGCTGGCGGGCACGGCGGTGTATGTGAACGCGGGCACGCAGCTGGCGCGCCTCGACTCGCTGCGCGGCATCCTCAGCCCGGCCTTGCTCGGCTCCTTCGTGCTGCTGGGCCTGTTCCCGCTGCTGGCGCGCCGAACCATCGACGCGGTGAAGCGGCGCCAGGTCTATGCCCGCTGGGCCAGCGTGAAACCGCGCCGCTTCGACCGCAACCTCATCGTCATCGGCGCCGGTGCCGGGGGTCTGGTCTCGGCCTACATCGCCGCGGCGGTGAAGGCCAGGGTGACGCTGGTGGAAGCGCACAAGATGGGCGGTGACTGCCTGAATTACGGTTGCGTGCCGAGCAAGGCCTTGATCAAGAGCGCCAAGCTCGCGCACCAGATGCGCCATGCGTCGAACTACGGGTTGAGCGATGCGGCACCGGCGTTCAGCTTCAAGGCCGTGATGGCGCGCATCGCGGCCGTCATCCGCGCCATCGAGCCGCACGACAGTGTGGCGCGTTACACCGGCCTGGGCGTGGAGGTGCTGCAAGGCCATGCCACGCTGGTGAATCCGTGGACGGTGGAGATTGCGCTGAACGGTGGCGGCACGCAGACGCTCACCACGCGCAGCATCGTGATCGCCGCTGGTGCCCGGCCCTTTGTGCCGCCGCTGCCTGGCCTGGACACGGTGGGCTACGTGACCAGCGACACGCTGTGGGACACGTTCGCCCAGTTGGACGAGGTGCCCCGGCGCCTGGTGGTGCTGGGCGGTGGCCCCATCGGCACGGAACTGGCGCAAGCCTTCGCCCGCCTGGGATCGGCCGTGACGCAGGTGGAGAGGGGCCCGCGCATCCTGCCACGCGAAGACACCGACGTGAGCGCGCTGGCCCAGGCCGCGCTACAGGCCGACGGTGTGGCGGTGCTCACCGGGCATCAGGCGCTGCGCGTGGAACCACATCCCTCCCCTGTTCAGACCGAGCCCCCCGCCGTTCGGCCTGAGCCCATCGAAGGCCTCACGGGCGCATCGGCTGGCCTGGTGCAAAGCGGTGGTGGACGGCACGAGCAGGCGGCCGGCACCCCAAGGTGGGCAGACGCGGCCCCGACCGGTGGTGTGCTCGTCGTCGAACACGGGGGCGCCGAAAAACGCCTCCCGTTCGATCAGCTGGTCTGCGCGGTGGGCCGCCGCGCGCGGCTGGACGGCTACGGGCTGGAGGCGCTGGGCATTCCCACCCACCAGACCGTGGACACCAACGAATACTTGCAGACGATTTACCCCAACATCTACGCCGCCGGCGACGTGGCCGGGCCGTATCAGTTCACGCATGTGGCGGCGCACCAGGCCTGGTACGCCGCGGTGAACGCGCTGTTCGGGGATTTCAAGCGCTTCAAGGCCGACTACCGCGTGATTCCCTGGGCCACCTTCATCGACCCCGAGGTGGCCCGCGTGGGCCTGAACGAGCAGGAGGCGCAGGAAAAGCGCATTCCCTACGAGGTCACCCGCTACGGCATCGACGACCTCGACCGCGCCATTGCCGACAGCGAAGCGCACGGTTTCGTGAAGGTGCTCACCGTGCCGGGCAAGGACACCATTCTGGGCGTCACCATCGCCGGCACCCACGCCGCCGATCTGCTGGCCGAATACGTGCTGGCGATGAAGCACGGCCTGGGGCTGAACCAGATCCTGGGCACCATCCACACCTACCCCACGCTGGCCGAGGCCAACAAATACGCAGCAGGCGAATGGAAGCGCGCGCATGCCCCGCAGCGCCTGCTGGCCTGGGTGCAGCGCTACCACGACTGGAGGCGTGCATGAACACCGTGCCCCGTCCCCCTGGCGCCTGCCCTGCAGGCCACACCGCGGTCCCAACCGCTGACGGCACCGCTGCACTCACCACGACCTGGGCCGCCACCGTCCCAACCGCTGCTTGCACCGCAGCCCCCACCACCCACCCCGCCGGGTACCGAGCAACCCGACCGCGACACGCCCGGTTCGCCGCCCGGTGGGCCGCGCTGCCACCAGCCCTGGCGTTCGCACTGCTGGGCACCCTGGCGGCGCCCGGGGCCGCGCAAGCCGCCCCGCCCCTGCCGCCGCTGCTGCAGGCCGACGGCGCGCTGTCGCCCAGCTGGCGATTCGTCGGGTTCCCCAAGCAGCACACCGATCTGCCTCCCACCCGCTTCGAAGCCGCCACCGTGGACGGCCAGCGCGCCGTGCGCGTGGCCACCGCGGCGTCCTACGGCACGTTGGTCACCGACTGGCAGGGGACGGCACCCGGGCCGCTGCAATGGCGCTGGCGCCTGGACACACCGCTGGCCGGGGGTGCCGCGGCACCCGACATCCTCACCAAGGCCGGCGACGATGCCGCGCTCAAGGTCTGCGTGATGTTCGACCACGCGCTGGACCGCGTGCCCTTCGTCGAGCGCACCGTGCTGCGCCTGGCACGCAGCGTGAGCGGCGAGCGCCTCCCGGCCGCCACCCTGTGCTACGTGTGGGACAGCGTCCACCCGGCGGGCACCCAGGGCGCCAACCCCTACACGCGGCGCGTGCGCTTCATCAGCCTGCAGGGGCGCGGTGCGCCACTGCAGCGCTGGGTGAGCGAAACACGCGACCCGGCGCAGGACTTCATCGAGCGGTTTGCCGACGAACTGCCGCAAGGCCGTCAGACCCCGCGCGAAGCCGTGCCGCCCATCACCCGCGTGCTGCTGGGCGCCGACAGCGACAACACCGCCAGCAGCAGCACCGGCTGGGTGGCCGATCTGCGCTGGGCGGTGGCCAAGGCGCCACCGTGACATAGGCCCCGGATCGGGCAGGCACCTGGGTGGCCGGGGCCGCTGCGCCGGCGCTGCACGGCACTGCGGGCAGCCCAGGGGCCTAACATCGGCCCATGCAACACGGCATCCGCAAACTCCTGCTGCTCGGCGCCGGCCATGCCCATGTGCATGTGCTAGCCGAGCTGGCCCGCCACCGCCCGGCCGATCTGGACGTGACCCTGCTCACGCCCTTCGCTTACCAGACCTACAGCGGCATGACGCCCGGCTTCGTGGCCGGGCACTACACCGAGGCCGAGTGCCAGATTCCGCTCGAACCCCTGGTCCTCGCCGCTGGCGTGCGCTGGGTGCAAGGGCGATGCACCGGTATCGATGCCACCGCCCGCCGCGTGCCGTGGGCGCCCGCCGGCCCGCCCGCAGCCAACGCCACCGCCCTGCCCTACGACCTGCTCTCCATCGACACCGGCGCCGTGCTCGACCGCCGCCGGCTCGACGTTGACATGCCCGGCGCCTCCACTCACGCGCTCATCGTGCGCCCCATCGAGAGCTTTGCGCAGCGCTGGCCTCAGGTGATGGACATGGCGCGCAACCGCCCGCTGTCGATCGCCGTCATCGGCGCCGGTGCGGCCGGGCTGGAGCTGCTGTTCGCCGCCGAACACGCCGTCCGCACGCAGGGCATGCCCGGCTCGCGGTTCACCCTCGTCACCGGGGGCGCCGACGTGGCGGGCAATTACCCGCCCGGCGTGCAGCAGCGCGTGCTGCACCAGCTCAGGCGCCGCGACGTCACCCTGCTGCGCGACAGCTGCACCGGCCTGCAGGCGGGCGCCGTGCAACTGGGCAGCGGCGCCACCCTGGCCTGCGACGTGGCCATCCTCGCCATCGGCACGCACGCCCCGCCGTGGCTGCAGGGCAGCGGCCTGGCCCTGGCCGACACCGGCCACATCCTGGTGAACGCCCACCAGCAGAGCACCAGCCATCCCGAGGTGTTCGCCGCCGGCGACGTGGCCAGCCGCGCCGACACGCCCCACCCCAAGAGCGGCGTCTACGCGGTGCGCGCCGGCCCGCCACTGGCGCACAACCTGCTGGCCGCCCACCACGGCAAGCCCCTGAAACCGCACCACCCGCCGCGCCACACGCTCAACCTGCTGAGCTGCGGACCGGGCCACGCCATCGCCAGCTGGGGCCCGCTGCACGTCGAAGGCGGCTGGGCCTGGCGCTGGAAAGACCGCATCGACCGCGGGTTCATGGCTCGCTACCGTGCAAGCCCCGCTGCGATGCGAAGATGAATCTCTTCGTGTTTCACCCTGCAACCATGCGACTTGCCGAGTTCGAGCGAGCAGCCCTCAAGCGCGCGACCGTTTCGGCGCCGGCACCTGCGTGCGCCTGTTCGGATCGCGGGTGGATGACCAGCGCAGGGGCGGTGACACCGACCTGCTGCTGGAGGTGCCCCTGTCGGACCCGGCAGAGATCGCCCGGGCGCACACCCGTTTTCTGTGCGGTGTCTGCGCTCAGATGGGCGAGCAGAAGCTGGACGTGCTGATCGACGTCCCGGGCCGGCCAATGCACCCGCCTATTTTTTGACGTCGCTCGCCGCGAGGGGGGGTGGTCTTGTGACGGATGCGCCCAACAAAGCCGTGCTGCGTTTGCGCGATGCCTGGCAGCAATGCCTGCGGCACGAACACCACATGTCCCATGCCTGGTCGGCGATCGAACCCACGCTGCCTTTGACGGCTGCTGCGCTGCCGCTGCTGAACGACGAGGCCGTGCAGGACTGGGACCAGTTTGTGCTGCGCTTCACCAAACGACAGGACACCATGGTGCCCGGCTTTTCCCGGCCCTGCTGGACTATCTGCAAGTGCCTTTTGAGGACCGGTCCATGCTGGACAAGCTGCACCGCCTGGAAAAGCGGGGCTACCTGCAACAGGTTGACGAATAGCAGGTCTTGCGTGTTATCCGCAACCGGTTTGCGCTGGACGACCCTGAAGACGATGCCCTGAAGGCGGCCTATCTGAACGAGGCGGTGGATTCTGTGCGCGTGCTGCGTTCATTGCTGGCCCGCATCGAGTCTGTGGTTGCCGACCTGCCGCGTCAGTAGCGCACCTTCCTGCCACGTATCGGCGACAAGCCCAACGGACGCCTCCCCGCCAGGGACATCAGTGCTTCGCTGGCGTCGTGGCGCGCGCCGCGGCATCGAAGCCACCCTTGGCTTTCCACTCTTCCATGCCACCCTGCAGCACCCGCACGTTGTCCCATCCCGCCACGCGCAGCGCAAAGCCGGCCTGGGCCGAGAGCGAACCGGTGTTGCAGTAGACCAGCACCGGCTTGTTCTTCGGAATGGTGTGGCGCTGGGCCAGCACCTGGCGCCAGTCCATGTTCACCGCGCCGGGGATGTGGCCCCTGGCGAACTGGCCGGCATCGCGCGCGTCGATGACGAGCATCTTGTTCCACTCGTCCGCCGGGATCTGCTCGGCGAAGATCACGCCGCCGCCATAGTCCACAAACTCCAGGTAGGCCTCCATCTCGTCGATGGCGAGGGCCTTGTTGTCGGCGTGGGCCGCGGGCAGGCAAGCGAAGGCAGCGGACAGCAAGGCCGATTGAATCCAGGGGTGCGACATGCGGGGCTCCGTTGGGCGGGTCCAATACGGCCCGAAGCGGCAAATATAAGCCAATACTGATTCAATCACCACCCGGCTCCCGCCTCAACACCCCAGCTGCAGCGCCAAGTCCTCCAGATCCCGCGCGTGCCAGGTGTTGGCCGCATCGGGCGACACGTCCTTGACGTGCGCGACGCCGAATTCGAGCGGGCGCTCGATGTACGCCGTGGCCAGGCCGCAGGCGCGGGCGGCGGCCAGGTCGTCCTGGTGGGCGGCGACCAGCATCACCTGCTCCGGGGGCACGTCAAAGATGTTGGCGGCGCCCCGGTACACCGCCGGGTCGGGCTTGTAGGCGCGGAACACCTCGGCCGACAGGATGCAGTCCCACGGCAGACCGGCGCGCTTGGCCATGTTCGTCAGCAGGCCGATGTTGCCGTTGGACAGGGTGCACAGCGTGTGGCGGGTTTTCAGTCGCGTGAGGCCCTGCACAGCGTCGGGCCAGGGGTTGAGCCGGTGCCAGACGCGGTTGAGGTGCTGGCGCTCGGCTTCGCTCAGGTGGGCCAGCCCGAAACGGGGCAGCAGCCCGTCCAGGATGCCGCGGTGCAGGTCGTCGATGAGCGTCCAGCCCAGTTCGCCCGAGCGCACGCGCTGCATGGCGGGCTGGTAGCCCGCGCGCCAGGCGAGAGCGAAGGCGTCGGCGTCCACCTGCGGGTACAGCGCCTGCACCTCGCGTTTGATGCTGCCGTGCCAGTCGACCACGGTGCCGAAGATGTCAAAAACCAGGATGGGGGTGGGCGGGTTCATGGGTCAAAGCCAGCGCCGGACGCGCTGCGTGTAGTCGGTGTAAGCGGTCCCGAAGAGCTGGGTGAGCACGCGCTCTTCGGGCTGGATCTGGAAACGGGTGAGGTAGGCGACGAGGGCCACCGGCCCGAGAAAGGCCGCCAGCGTGCCCAGCCACACCGCCCAGGCGAGCAGGAAGCACGCCATGCCCACGTACATGGGGTTGCGGGTGATGCGGTACACGCCGCCGGTGACCAGCGCCGACGCGTTCGCCGGGCGCAGCGGGTTCACGGTGGTGCGCTGGCGGTGGAAGGCCCACAGACCGGCCATGTCGACGCTGCCCCCCGCCACAACCAGCACCAGCGCCAGCCCGGCGCGCCAGGTTGGCAAGCCGTCCAGCGCGGGGACCTGCGGGGCCGCCCACCACATGGCGGCGGCCAGCAGCAGGGCCACGGCCGGTGGGGGCACTTTGAGTTCGAGCCAGCGCATCACGCCTGGGGGTTCGGCCATGGGAGCCACCGGTTCAGTCCGGCACCCGGGTGGACGAGCGCGCCCAGGTGTAGCTCAGGCCCATGCCCACCGTGGCGCCGGTGCGCCGCTCGACCAGTGGGCTGGCGCGGTTGGCCGCCCCCGCCAGGGACTCCAGCCGCGCGAAGCCGAACAGCAGCCAGTCGGGGTTCAGGCTTTTGCTGGCGCTGACGCCCAGTCGCCAGGCCACCAGGCCACTGTCGGCGGCGTATGCGGGCCGGCTGCCGGTGGCGAACGCGGGGGCCACGCCATACAGCGTGTCGCCGAGCCGGCGGTTGCCGGCCACCAGGCTGACGCTGGCGCTGTGGTTCCAGCCCGAGCGGCTGCGGTTCTCCAGCACCAGCCGGGGCTCGAAGGTGACGCCGCGGTAGGCCAGGCCATCGCTCAGGTCGTACACGCCACGCAGCGCCGCATCGGCCCGCAGGCGGCTGCCGGCCGGACCAGCGCCCAGGTGCCATTTCACACGGGGGCCGAACTCCACCAGCGTGCCCAGATCGGGCATGCCGCTGCGCGCGGGCAGGTCCTTCGATCGGGCGCCGAAGGAGCCGGCGAAGCCGATGTCCAGCTCAAAGCTCGGCGTCTTGACGGCGCGCAGGCCCACGGTGTCGCGGTCCACCCGCCAGAACTGGCCGCGGTAGACCGCGTAGGGCACGACCAGGCCACGGTTGGTGCGCTCGGCCGATCCAGGGTAGGCCTGCTGCGACGTGCCAAAGCCGACCACGCCCAGTTCCCACAGCGGCTTGCCGCTGGATGGCGGGGCTTCGGGTACGCCCTGGGCCAGGGTGGGCAGTGCCGACAGCGCCAGCAGTGCGGCAAGGGATTGCGGTACGCGGTTGCTGGCGCGGGCTGGGTGGGTTGCGTGGGTCATGAGAGGTCCGGCGTGTGTGCCGTTGGTGGGAGAGCGCGGGAGGGTGTGGGGCCGCACAGCGTCAGGGGAAGGCACTGCGCAACGGTAACAGGAATGGGGGAAAGGCCAGATGGGTGGTTTTCAAAGCCCGGTGGTTTTTGGGTGCTGGCGTGCGGGGTGCTGCTGGCTGTTTTCAAGCCTTGCACAGGCTCTCCCGCGCCTGCCCCCATCCCAGCCTTCCCCCAGAGGGGGAAGGGGCAGGACATGCCGCCTCAGTGGTGAGCCTGAAAACGGTGAATGCCCCGCATGAGACAGCTCCCTGACACCCGGCCTGTCATCAAATGTCAGAAAAGGTGCTTGTCAGCCCACCACCAGGCGCACGCCGCCGTCTTGCGGCGCGGCGATGTCGCCCACCTCGGCCGCAGCCGCGAAGCCGTGGCGCGCGAAGATGGCCAGTACGGCGTCCACCGCCTCGGGCGCACAGGCCACGAGCAGGCCGCCACTGGTCTGCGGGTCGCTCAGCAGGGCCTGGTCCACCGGCTGCAGGCCATCGCCCAGGCGCACCTCGTGCCCGTAGGCGGCCCAGTTGCGACCGCTGGCGCCGGTGACCATGCCCTGCGCGGCCAGCTCGCGCACACCGTCGATCAGCGGCACGCGGGCCATGTCGATCTGCACCGTGGTGTTCGAGCCGCGCGCCATTTCCAGCACATGACCGGCCAGGCCGAAGCCGGTGATGTCGGTCATGGCGTGCACGCCGTCGAGCTTCGCCAGGTCGGGGCCGGGTGTGTTCAGTTTCGTGGTGTTGGCGATCATCTGCGCGTAGCCCTCGGCGCTGAGCGCGTCTTTCTTCAGCGCGGCCGAGAGCACGCCCACGCCCAGCGGCTTGCCCAGGATGAGCCGATCGCCCACGCGCGCGTCGGCGTTGCGTTTGACGCGCTTGGGGTGCACCAGGCCCAGCGCCACCAGGCCGTAAATGGGTTCGACCGAGTCGATGGTGTGGCCGCCCGCGATGGGGATGCCGGCCTCGCGGCACACGCTCTGGCCGCCGTCCAGGATCTGGCCGATGGTCTCGACCGAGAGCACGCCAATGGGCATGCCCACCAGGGCCAGCGCCATGATGGGCGTGCCGCCCATGGCGTACACGTCGCTGATGGCGTTGGTGGCGGCGATGCGGCCGAAGTCGAACGGATCGTCCACGATGGGCATGAAGAAGTCGGTGGTGGCGATCAGCGCCTGCTCGTCGTTGAGCTGGTACACGGCGGCATCGTCCGCCGTCTCGATGCCCACCAGCAACTCCTTCGGCATGGGCATGCCGCTGGTGCCCTTGAGGATTTCACTGAGCACGCCGGGCGCGATCTTGCAACCGCAGCCGCCGCCGTGCGACAGGCTGGTGAGGCGGGGCTGGGTGCGGGGCGTGTCAGGGGTGGCGGGTGGGGTCATCGGGGAAGGCTCCGGAACAATAAGGAAAAAATGAACGACAGCGGTGGGGGTCAGGGTTTCATGGATCATCACCGACCGGGCCCGCAGCGGCTCGAGAACCGGCCCAATGGGCCGGCTCGCTGCCGGCATCACCACCGGTCTGCCTATGATGAAACACAACCAGGAATCCACACCCATGGCCAGTTCAGAAACCCGAACGGACGCGCGCATCGCGGTCCTCGTCGATTGCGACAACACGTCACCCGAGATTCTGGAGTATTCCTTGCGCGTGGTTGCCCAGTTCGGGCGTGTGGTCTTGCGCCGTGGTTACGGCAACCACCACGCCCTGGCCAGCCGGTGGCAGGAAACCCTGGTGCGGCTGGCCTTCACGCCGTGCCTGCAATACCAGTACGCCGCCGGCAAGAACACGGCCGACATTGCGCTGGCGCTGGACGCCCTGGAGGCCATGTTCGACAACCGGGCCGACACCTTCTGCCTGATCACCAGCGATTCCGACTTTTCCTACCTGTGCCGCAAGCTGCGCGAGCGCGGGGCCACGGTGCACATCGTGGGCGAGCCCAAGACGCCCGTTGCGCTGCGCAACGCCAGCGACCAGTTCTTCGAGTGGCAGAAATCGCCCCTTCCGGCGGCGGACAGCCCCGCCCCGGAGAAGACGCTGCCCAAAGCCGCCCTGCCCCGGAACGAGCCGGCCAGGGCCGTGGTGGCCACATCGCCGGACAAGCTGAGCCCGGCATTCGTGGTGGACGCCGTCAGCATGCTGGCCGCCGACACGCCGGAAGGCAAGATCACGGTGAGTGCGCTGGGCTCCTACCTGAAACGCACCGACCCGGCCTTCTCCCCGCAAACCTACGGGCACTCGGGCTTGCTGGACATGATCAGGACCTATGACGGGCTGTTGCCCCAGCAGGAGCCGGGCGGTCACTGGTCGGTACGCTTGGCGCCAACCGAGCCGGGCAGCGCTGACGAGAACTGAGAGCGTGGTGCATCACGCATCGCTGCCACACATGGCGCGCCATCCAAGACCCGCCCGGCGCGTCGGCAGCCGTTTGCCGACCAGACCATGTCCGTCTTCACCCAAATGGAGTTGTTGAGCGATGCGTTCTAACACCCTGGCCCATCAGGCCGAGTACCGCGCCTGGCTGGGCGCGCTGAAAACCCGATTCCGGCAAGTTCAGCTCAAGGCAGCGGTATCGGTCAACACCGAGTTGCTCCGCTTCTACTGGGAGCTGGGCGCCGACATGGTGGAAAAGCAGAAGGCTTATGCCTGGGGACAAGGCTTCATGGCCCAGCTCAGTGCGGACCTGATGCGCGAGTTTCCCGAGATGAAAGGCTTTTCGGTTCGCAACCTCAAGTACATCCGGCAGTGGCGCCAGTTTTGGACCCACCGCGTAATTGGGCAACAAGCTGTTGCCCAATTGGGTGAACATCCTGATTCGCCCATCCTGTCGATTCCCTGGGGCCACAACCTGGCTGTCATGACCAAATGCGCCTCAGCCGACGAAGCGCTGTACTACGTGCAGGCCACCCTGGCGCATGGCTGGAGCCGCAGTGTGCTGGTGCACCAGATAGAAAGCGGACTGTGGCAACGCGAAGGCAGGGCCATCACCAACTTTGCCCAGACGCTGCCCACGCCACAGTCCGACTTGGCGACGCAACTGCTGAAAGACCCGTACCAATTTGACTTTTTGTCGCTGAGCAAAGAGCACAACGAGCGGGAACTGGAACTGGGCCTCATCCAGCACATCACCCAGTTTCTGCTGGAGCTGGGCGCGGGCTTTGCCTATATTGGCCGCCAGGTGCCCCTGCAGGTGGGCGAGCGCGACTTCTTTCTGGACCTGCTTTTCTATCACACGCGCCTGCACTGCTATGTGGTGGTGGAACTCAAGACCGTGGACTTCGAACCCGAGTTTGCGGGCAAGCTCAACTTCTATCTAAAGGCCGTGGACGCCCAGTTGCGCAGCGAAGGGGACCAGCCCACCATTGGCTTGCTGCTGTGCAAAAGCAAAGACCGGCTGGTGGCCGAATACGCGCTGAGCGACATTCAGAAGCCGATGGGGCTGGCCACCTACACCCTGAGCCACACCC
>JAGXRS010000227.1 GCA_018335615.1 Hydrogenophaga sp.
ATAGATGGCCACCAGCACCGCCAGCGCGTACACCCACGACAACATCGCATTGGTCTTGACCTGCCCCATCACCACCAAGACGTTTTGCGCCACCGATCGAAAGCCGGACGTGATGGCCCCTAGGCTGAAAATGGCCACCAGCGGAATGGCTTCGAGCCATTTGTCGCCAAACAGCAGGAGAACGAATTCACGGGCCACCAGCACGAAGCCCACGGCAATGGGCACGGTGATCAGCGTGATACCGGCCAGCGCTTTTTCGATGGCCCTGGATTGGCGCACCGGATCGTCATTCAATGTCGAGAGCGTGGGCAGCAGCGCACGCCCGATGGGCAGCACAAGCTCGGTACCCGGCAATGACGCCACCTCGCGCGCCACGCCATAAATACCCACCTGTTCAGCGCCACCCAGACGGCCCACAAACACCCGGTCGAGCTGGTAGACGGTGAACTGGGACAGGCCACCCAGGAAATACCAGAAGGAAAAACTGGTCATTTCCCGCCAGCGCACCAGCGACCAGCGCGCCCTGCGTCGGATCATCCAGTAGCTGACCACGAACCGGGCGACTTCCCCCGTGGCAATTCCGATCACCAGGCCCCAGTAATCCCGCAGCACGATCACCGCTGAAATGGTCACAAAGAACGAAGTCAGCCGGGGAATGAAAGAAAACAGAAAGTCCTTCTGGAAATCCAGGGTCTTTCGGAAATTCACGACGTAGATGTTCTGAAAGCCTGCCAGCGTGCCGGCAGCGCCAATCACCATCATGATCGCCGGCACCCGCTCGTCCCCGATCCATTGGCCAACAGGGATCGCCACAGAGAAAACGATCACGCCGATCACCACGCTCTGGATGATCTTGAGTGACCAGGCCGTGTCGTAATGTTCCTCGGTGGCTTGCTGGTTGCGGATCAGCGAGGCGTCCAGTCCAAACTCGACGAGCACCTGAGAAAACCCGATCACCACCATCGCCATGTTCACCAGGCCGTAGTCGGCCGGGGTGAGGTAACGCGCGCACACCGCCAGGCTGATGACGCCGAGGAACTTCGACATCCAGCGGATGCCCACGGTCCACCCCGTGCCCCTGAGCAGGCTGCCGGTCAGCGAGGGTGCGCTCATTGGGTGGGCATCGCCTGGATGGCCTGGCGGGCGGTCTGCGCGTAGGCGCCACTGGTGAAGCGGTCATCGCCAATGAAATGGATCAACTGGGCCGACCGGACGTCCATACCGGGCTTCCAGTACGGGTAGTGCTCGAAGGGCAGCGTGGCTTTCTTCGGGGTATTGGCGATCAGGTAATTGGAGGTGAACTGCTCGCTGCCCCATGAGGACCACAGGTCCCGGCCCAGGTGCTGCTCCATCAGGGCCGAGAACCGCTCGACATCGGTGCGGTGAACCGACCCTTTGGGAAAGCCGGCGAAGCCCGAACAGCCCCGGATATAGCAGGTATGGCGCAACGCGTCGATTTCGCCGAGTTTTTTCTCGGCCTGCACCTGCACATGAGCGCTGTCGCTCTGACGGACCGTCTCGCTGGCCTCGCCCACCGACACAAACCGGTTGCCCTGCTGGGTGGGGAGGGTGAACGCTTCTCTGTGGCGCAGGCGCTCGGCCACATCCGTCGGGTGAGCGACCGTGACCGTGTCCGAATCCAGCTGCACCACGTCGTGGCGTTCGCAAAAATCGGCCACGCTCAGCAGCCGTTCCCAGGTGCCACCAGCCGGGCACACCGTGTTGGGCACGCCGCGCCGGTCCACGAACTCGACCCGGCGCAGGTGCTGACGGATGACCGTGCGGTCTTCCGGCAGCAGGCCGTCGTCGACGATCACGAAGAGCGCGGGCCTGATGTACTGGGCAAAGCTCTTCGCCGCCACGAGGTACATCATCAGGTCGGGGTGGTAGGTCTGGCTCAGCACGGCCACGCCGCTGCGCTCGTCCAGTTCGATCGGCGCGGTCAACAGGATGTCCCGGCATTGGGCATCGAAGGTCTTGCGGAAATACTTCTTCTTAATCGTGGCGAGGTACGACATGGCTTCCCGTGTTTTCGGTTGAGGCGGAGGTGCAAGCGTCCGCCCGGGAGACGTCGGCAGGACGACCAGCCGCGATCCCGGCCGCCTGGCCCAGGATGCGCGCCAGCGCCACCGCTTGCGCCTTGCGCGAATACGATTGAATGGCGGCACGGTTGAACGCGCGGCTGGCCCCGTCGGCGTGCGGATGCGTGAACCAGGCCGACAGCACCGCCTCGATGTCGGCCGCCTCGGCAATGTCGGCCAGCGCAACGCCTTCGAACTTGCGCAACTGCCGCGCCGTGTCGCCGGTCTTGTCCACCAGGCCCACCACCGGACGGCCGGTGCGCAGGTACTCGTAAATCTTGGCGGGTATCTGGGTGTTGAACTGGCTGCCCTGGAACACCAGCAGCAGATCGGCCGCCATCATTTCGGCAATGGCCTGCCGGTAAGGAATGGGCGGCGCCACCTCCACAATGCCGGCCAGGCCGTGCTGCTGCGCCAATGCGGCCACTTCATGGTCGTGTACCGGTGCGCGAAACCGCACCTTCACCGTTCGCCCGCGCAGAGCCGCCAGCTGCACCAGCCGCGCCAGGGCCACAAAGAACTGCTCGGGGTTGCGATCTTTTGGGTAGATGATCCCGCTGTGCAGGATGAGGATGTCCCCGGGCGGCACCCCCTGGCGACTGGGCAGGTTGTCCAGAAACGCGTCTTCGTCGTACCCGTTCTCGATCACCAGGCATTTGTCGGCGGCCTGCGGATAACGCGCCCGGTAGAGGTCGGCCGCCCGCTCGGTGGTGAACACGCAGCGGGTCGCGTGCTGGAAGACCAGCGGCTCCAGCCAGGACCACATCCGGCGCTGCAAGGGGTCGGCCGGATAGGTGCCGTTGATCATGGGATCACGGAAATCGGCGACCCAGGGCAAGCCCGATGTTTTCTGCAGGCACAGCCCGATCAGGTGGGCCGATGCGATGGGGTAGGTGCTCCAGATCACCTGGACACGTTCTTTCCAGATCTCGGCCAGGCCCGCCTGCATGGCACCCAGGCACCAGCTGGACCAGCGGTCCGGCAAGGCCAGGAAGCCCGGGTATTTGCGGCGGATGCTCAGGTGTTGGGCGGCATCCAGGGCAAACGCCCGAACCACTTTGATGTTGGTCGGAATGTCCTTGAGCAGGTCGTCGCGCCGCTCTTCGTACGCGCGGGGATGGACCGTGAGCACGGTCGGCTGCCAGCCATTGGCCGGCAGGTTCTTGGCGAAGTTGAGCGTGCGCAGAATGCCGCTGCTGCCAGCCTGCGGCGGAAAGTGGAAAGCCACCATCAGCACCTTGCGGCTGTGCTCTTGCGGTTCTGCCAGCATGCGGGACGGCTGCGTCAGGTTGCGCGCGAACTGCAGATCCATCTTCAGCACCGAAGGGCCCCAGGGCGTGAAACGCGGAATCTGGAACGCCGATGTGTGGCGGGTGGCCGCGCCACAGTGCGTGGTGACGGCCGCGGTGTAGCCTGCCCGCTTGACCAGGGCGACGTGCTCGGCAGAGAAATCGCGGTCGGGTACCCCGTTGGGGTAGGCGAAGGCCCGCACCGGGGCGCGGATGATGGCCTCGAGTGCTTCCCTGGCCCCGGCGATCTCGCGGTAGGCCTCGTCCGGCGTGCACAGGCGCAGGATGGGGTGACTCACCGCGTGCCCGCCAATGCCGAAACCGCGGGCGTGGATGGCGCGCAGGCTCTCCGCCGTCATCACGGGCACCTGCCCCACGTCGGCGCCGGTGTGTTGTTCCAGTTGCTGCAGCAGGCGCTCTCGGAGATCAGGGGCCTGGTACTTCATCAACCTGTCCAGTTGCAGCACGGCCTGTCGCCGCGCCGGGCCCTGCCCGATCTCGATGGGCGGCCCGCCCACGTCGAGCAGCTGGATGGGCGCGACATCGGTGGGCGCAGCCGCCACGGCATGCAGGATGCGCTCGTGCCACATGGGCACGCCATCGAACTGGCCCGTGGTGATAAAAAACGTGGCATGCGCGCCATGGCGCTCCAGCACGGGCACCACGCCGGTCAGCCAGTCGGGGTAGCCATCGTCGAAGGTGATGCAGGCGGCACGAGGTGGCAAGGTGCCCTGGCGCAGCCCGATCAACGCATCCTCCAGTGGAATCACACGGAACAGGCGCAAGGTGCTCTGCAGCACACGCTCAAAACCGGCCAAGTCCAACTCGGCAGTGGCCAGCGGATGCACCTGCTGGGGCACCTTGTGAAACACCAGAACGGTCAGCTTGCCGCTTGATAGAACGCGAAAAATGGAATGGAGCATGTGGGTCATCCCACCTTTCCCAAAGCAAGCTTGGCCGCCAGCCGAAGCTGGTGCTGCTTCACCACCTCGATCATCATCAGGCACACATAGGGAAATGGGAAATAGGCCGCACTGAGCAGTGACCCGGCCACCACATACGCCAGCACAGACGCAGCGAGCATGTCGACCAGGTCGCCAGCCCACTGCTGGCCTCGTCCGTTACACCGAACGAGCTTCCACACCTCTCTTCGGGTCACAAAACCGTTGACGAACAACGCAATAAAAATAAACAAGCCGACAAAGCCCTGGTCGCCCAGCACTTCAAACCAGATGCTGTGGGCCGCCACCCCACTGCGGTTGAGCATGGGGGTTTCCACGAAACCCAGCAAACCAGGCGAATACTTGTACGAATCCCACACGGGGTGCGACTGCACCGCACGAAAGCCACCGCCAAAGACCGGGTGGGCCACCGCAATGGCAGAGCTGACCTTCCAGGCGGCAACGCGGCCCATGAATGAGGCATCCTGGTCGGCCGTGTGGATGGTCTCCATGCGCGACGACCACTCGTCCGGCGCCAGCTGCACCACCATGAACGCGCAAAGCCCGACCATCAACATCCCCAGGATCTTTTTCCGGCTTTTCAGCACAATCCAGAACGCAATGGCAAACAGGCCCAACAACGCGCCGCGGGAACTCGTCGACACAATGCCCAGCACCGTCAGTGGTATCGCACCCAGGAAACCAAAGCGCACGAGTTTCCCCGCGGAGTACTGGTAGAGGTAGTACAACAGTGGCAGTGCCATCAACAACACAACCGCCAGATGGTTGTTGTCTCCAAACGTCGGGATCGCCTGGGCGTTATGCCCGCCACCACTGGCAATGAACTTGAGCCCGTCCAGCGCCCCGTGAAAACTCACCGCCAGCGCCACCATGATCACCAGGGCGTGAATGCGAAAGCGGTTGTGTGCCAACAGTGGCATGAGGACGCAGAACAGCGCCGTCTTGGAAAGATTGCCAAACAATTCCCAATTGCGCTCGAGACCCGGGTAGGCCAGTAACGCCACCACGAGTCCATGAGCCACAAACCAGCCCAATAGAACAGTCGTACGGTTGGCCTCAAACGCTAGCCGGGTCGGCTCACGCTTGAAGAGCAAGGCTGCGAGCGTCACCATGGCGAACACTTGCACATACCCCAAACCCGTCATGAAACCGTACAGGTAGAACTTGAGGGCAATCAGTACCGCCCACCCCCACAACAGATACCCTGCGAAGGGCGCTGTAAAGGCCAGCGGTACGGCAAGCAGCATGAAGCCCAACACCAAGAGGTCACGCATGGGGTGGTCCTCCTTTGGCTGGCGCTTCGGGCTGCTTGTCGATCCGGTAAGCAAAAAACCCGGTGTTTTCGTCTTCGTTCTTGTGCTGCACGCGCCAGACTTTCACCAGCAGGATGAGGAACAGGCTCAGTTCGGCCAGCAGAATCGCGCCTTCAATCACGCCACGCTCCTGAACAAATCGAGTTGCCCCTGGGTGGTGCTGTCCCACGAGAAGGTTTCGGCATGCGCCCGCGTCGCCTCGCGGCTGGGCACAGCGGCCTGCAGCGCGTGCCAGGCACGGGCCAACGAAGGCGCGTCGCGCCGCTCCATCAGCACGCCAGCGGCGGGTGTGCTCACCACCTCGGGCGTGCCCCAGATGTTGGTGGCGATCACCGGGGTACCGCAGGCCATGGCCTCCAGCAGCACGTTGGCCCAGCCCTCTCGGCTGCTGCACAGCGCCAGCGCATCGCAGGCGCTGTACCACCACTTCAGATCGGTCTGTGGCACCACGCCGGCCCAGTGCACCCGGTCGGCCACGCCCAGGCGGGCGGCGAGGGCTTCCAGGTTGTTGCGCTCGGGGCCCGACCCGGCCACCAGCAACGTCACGCCGGGCAGTGCGGCCAGCGCCTCGATGGCGATGTGATGACCCTTGCGCTCGATCAGGTGCCCGACCGACAGCAGATAAGGCCCCTGCCCGTCCAGCCCCAGCCGCTGGCGAGCGGCCTGCCGGGATTCGGGTACAAAGCGCTCCAGGTCCACGCCGTTGCGCAGCGTGTGCAACTTGGACGCGTCGGCGCCGAGGTCGCGCAGCGTGTCCATCAGCGCTCGGCACACGCCGATGGATGCGCTGGCCCGGGCGGCGGTGTTCAGGATCAGGCGCCGCGGAATCGGGTACTCGGGAATCAGGTTCAGATCGGTGCCGCGGGCCGTCACCACGAAGGGCTTCTTCAGCCAGCGCGACAGCAGCCCGGCGGCCACACCGTCGGGGTAGTAGTAGTGGGCGTCGATGAGGTC
>JAGXRS010000228.1 GCA_018335615.1 Hydrogenophaga sp.
CGCCACGTGCGTCACGCTGTGGCAGCGGTGTCCGGCCCCTTCCCCCTCTGGGGGAAGGCGGGATGGGGGCAGGCGCTGGAAGATGAAGCAGCGTTCCCCCCGCGAAACAGCCCCATGACCCCGTCTGCCCCCCACATCCACTTCATAAGGACCCAACCATGAACATCCAAGGACATGCCGCCCTCGTCACCGGTGGAGGCTCCGGCCTCGGCGAGGCCACCGCCCGCGAACTCGCCCGCCTGGACGCCCAGGTCGCGGTGCTCGACCTCAACCTGGAAAACGCCCAACGCGTGGCGGCCGACATCGGCGGCATCGCGGTGCAGTGCAACGTGTCGGACCCCGACAGCATGCAGGCCGCCATCGAGCAAGCCGCTGCCGCCCACGGCCCTGCGCGCATCCTGATGCAAATTGCCGGCATTGGGTCGGCCAAGCGCGTGGTCGGCAAGGACGGCAATGCCGCGCCACTGGAAGACTTTGCCCGTGTCATCAACGTCAACCTGATCGGCACCTACAACGCGGCTCGCCTGTTTGCGGCTGCCTGCGCCAAGCTGGAACCGATGGAAGACGGCGAGCGCGGCGTGATGGTGTTCACCGCCAGCGTGGCCGCGTTCGACGGCCAGGTGGGCCAGCAGGCCTACAGCGCGTCCAAGGCTGGTGTGGCCGGCATGACACTGCCCATGGCACGCGATCTGGCGCAGCACGGCATCCGCGTCTGCACCATCGCTCCGGGCCTGTTCCTCACGCCGCTGATGAAGACCCTGCCCGAGCCGGTGCAGGAATCGCTGGCAAAAAGCATCCCTTTTCCGCAGCGCCTGGGCAAGCCCGAGGAGTTCGCGCAGCTGGCCACGCACATCGTCACCAACGGCCACCTCAACGGCGAGGTGATCCGCCTGGACGGCGCCCTGCGGATGAGCCCACGCTAAGCACAACCGCCGCACGTCGCCATCCATCCCGCCCCCATCTCCCCCATCTGTATGTCAAAAACCGTTGTGTATGAAGTCGACGTGATGTTCGGCGACTGCGATCCCGCCGGCATCGTGTTCTTTCCCAATTTCAGCAAGTGGATGGATGCCTCATCCCTCAACTTCTTCGTGAAATGCGGCGTGCCGCCCTGGCGCGAACTGGTGAAAACGACCGGCATCATCGGCACCCCGCTGCTGGAGATCAACACCAGGTTCATGCGCCCGGCCACCTACGGCGAGCGCCTGCAGATCCACACCAGCATCCAGGAATGGCGCGAGAAGGTGGTGATCCAGAAGCATGTGGTGATGCGCGGCGACACCGTGCTCTGCGAAGGCCTGGAAACCCGCGCCTTCTGCATCAAGCACCCCGAGGACCCGGACCGCATCAAAGCGATTCCGGTACCCGCCGACATCAAGGCCAAGTGCAGCTGACGCCACGGACCCGACCCGACGCTGAACGGAGACACCCGATGTACTACGAACCCGGCAAAACCCCCCATGGCCTGCCGCACGACCCCTTCAAGTCGTGCGTGGTACCCCGCCCCATTGGCTGGATTTCCACCGTGGACGCACAAGGGCGCCACAACCTGGCGCCCTACAGCCAGTTCCAGAACGTGACCTTCGATCCGCCCATCGTCATGTTCAGCGCCAACCAGACCACGCAGGGCGAGCGCAAGGACTCGGTGCGCAACGCCGAGCAGATGGGCCAGTTCGTGTGGAACATGGCCACCTTCGCGCTGCGCGAAGCGGTCAACATCAGCGCCGAAGAGCTGCCCCACGGCACCGACGAATTCAACCGCGCCGGGCTGGAGAAGCTGGAGAGCCGGCTCGTCAGACCCATGCGCGTCAAAGGCTCGCCCATCCAGTTCGAGTGCGAGTACCTCAACACCGTGCGCTTCCCCGGGCGCCCGCCCATGGGCACGGTGGACGTGGTGTTCGGCCGCGTGGTGGGCATCCACATCGACGACGACTACATCGACCGCAATGGCCTGGTGGACGTGCTCAAGATGCAGCCGATCGCCCGCATGGGCTACTTCGACTACACCACCGTGGACAACAAGTTCCAGATGGTGATTCCCGGCAACAGCACGGCCTTGCTCGCCGGCCTCGAAGGCTCGCCCGACAAGGCGCAGGACGCCTCCCGCCAACGCTGAATTCCCTTCACCTTTTTCACCCGACCCACCGTGAACCACTTCCAGCCCGCCACCGACGACATGTTCTTCATCCTGCACCAGGTGCTGCAAGCACCGGTGCAACTGCAGGCCCTGCCAGCACACGCCGAAGCCGACACCGGCCTGATGCAGCAGGTGCTGGACGAAGCCGGCAAATTCGTGGCCGAGGTGGTGGCGCCCCTGAACCGGGAGGGTGACGAAACCGGTGCGCAATGGAAGGATGGCACCGTCACCATGCCGCCGGGCTTTCGCGACGCCTACCAGGCCTTCTGGCAGGCCGGCTGGCCGTCGCTCGCCTGCGCCACCGAGGACGGCGGCCAGGGCCTGCCGGCCGTGCTGGAAGCCATGCTGTATGAAATGCTCAGCGCAGCCAACCACGGCTGGACCATGGCGCCGGGCCTGCTGCACGGCGCCTACGAGTGCATCAAGCACCACGCCTCGGAGGAACTGAAGGCCACCTACCTGGAGAAGGTGGCCACCGGTGAGTGGCTGGCCACCATGTGCCTGACCGAGCCGCACGCCGGCAGCGACCTCGGCCTGGCCAGCACGCGCGCCATGCCCCTGGCCGATGGCCGCTACGCGCTGCGGGGCACCAAGATCTTCATCTCGGGCGGCGAACACGACCTCACCGACAACATCGTGCACCTGGTGCTGGCGCGCCTGCCCGATGCGCCACCCGGCCCCAAGGGACTGTCGCTGTTCCTGGTGCCGAAGTTCTACCCCGACGGCACGCGCAGTCACGTCGTGTGCGAACGCATCGAAGAGAAAATGGGCCTGCACGGCAGCCCCACCTGCGTCATGCGCTTTGACGATGCTGCGGCCTGGATCGTGGGCGAGCCGGGCAAGGGCCTGAACGCCATGTTCGTGATGATGAACGCCGCGCGCCTGCACGTCGGGCTGCAAGGCATCGGCCTGCTCGAAGCCGCGTGGCAGAAGGCCCACGCCTACGCGCAGGAGCGCCGGCAGATGCGCGCACCCGGCAGTGCCAGCAAAGCCGGCCAGGCCGATGTGATCGGCCTGCACCCGGCCATGCGCCGCATCCTCGACGCCCAACGCGCCTGGATCGACGCCGGCCGCGTGGTCGCCTACCGCACCGCCCTGGAACTCGACGTGATGAAGTCCCACCCGGACGAAGCGCGCCGCACCGCCGCCAACCGCTGGTGCAGCCTGGTCACGCCGGTGCTCAAGTCGGCCTGGACCGATCAGGCCTTCACCGGCAGCAGCGCCTGCCTGCAGGTGTTCGGCGGCCACGGCTATGTGCGCGAATGGGGCATCGAACAGCATGTGCGCGACGCCCGCGTGGCCATGATCTACGAAGGCACGAACGAGATCCAGGCCATCGACCTGCTGATGCGCAAGGTGCTGCCCGATGGCGGCGCGGCGCTGCAGACGCTGCTGACCGAACTGGCCGGCGAGCTGGACGACAGCCCCGCCGCCGCCCGCACCCGCGCCGCGTTCGAGCGTTTCGGGCAGTTCACCCAGACCGCGCTATGGCCGGCCACCCGCGCAGACGGTGCCTCCCCCGAAACCCCGTACTGGCTGGCCGACGACTACCTGCGCGCCCTGGCGATGCTGCTCATGGCCTGGTCGTGGAACCGCATCGGGGCTGCGCCGGGTGCAGACGCCGGACGCTGGAACCAGGCCGCATCCGGTTTCTGGCGCTGGGTGTGGCCCGAGTTCGATGCCCGCATGGCCATGATGGCCAGCACCCTGGCGTGCCGCGTCTGAGATCCGGCCGGCGACACGCGCCGGGCACCGGCCGCCGCCACCGCGCTATGCTCCCGGCATGACCGAGACATCCGTCGCCAACACCTTGCGCCGCCCGCGCGCACCGCGCCAGAGCAGCACGCCTGCCGACACCAGCGCCGGCCCCGCCAGCGCCGCCGCCGGCAGCACCGAGGTGGACACCCGTTTTCTGGAAACGCTGCTGGGCTACAACGCGCGGCGGGCCGCCCTGTCGGTGATCGCCGTGTTCCTGCAACGCATGGAGCCTTACGGCCTGCGCCCGGTGGACTTCTCGGTGCTCTCGCTCATCGCCCACAACCCCGGGGTGACCTCGCGCCAGATCTGCGCCGCACTGGACATTCTGCCGCCCAACCTGGTGGGCATGATCAAGAGCCTGCACAAGCGCGGCCTCATCGAACGCCGCGCCCACCCCACCGACCGCCGGGCCCAGGGGCTGCACCTCAGCGCCACCGGCAAGCGCCAGTACCGCGAAGCGGAGCGCACCGCCAGCCAGCTCGAACGCGAGGTGGCCAGCGGTCTCACGGCCACCGAGCTCGACACGCTCAACAGCCTGCTGCGCAAGGTCTACCGGCGCTGATGGCGGCGCGCCCTGGCGCACTGATCCAGCGGCACCGCCGCGGCAATGGGGGTAAATCCGTATCGTGGGACGCTGCGCTGGCCTGCACCATACATGCCAGCTAGAAAACTGCTAGCAGGCATCCCAGCACCGGGCGGGCGGCCTGCCACAAGCGGTCGCAGCCGCCACAGGAGACCCCGCATGCGCGCCAAAGACAGGATTGCCGTGATCCAGCTGTTTGACTTGCTGGAGGCGCGCTATGCGCTGCGGGTGATCTGGGCACTCAGCGATGGCCATCCGCAGACCTTTCGGCTGCTGCAGGACAGCGTGGGCGGTGTCACGCCCAACACCCTGAACACCCGGCTGAAGCAGTTGCGTGCCGCGCGTCTGGTGGACCACGGCGGCGACGGCTACCGGCTCACGTCCCAGGGGACCGACCTGGCGCGCCGCCTGGTCGAGGTCCAGCAATTTGCGCCCAAGTGGGTGCAGCGCCAGAACCGCCTGGCCGCCCTGCCACGCTCAGCGGCGTCAGACAGCAGCCTCCAGAGCACAGCGCAGCCACTGTCTGCTGCCTGAAGCCTGGCGAGAACGTGCTGACGCAGCGCTCACGACGGTGGTGTGCTTACACGGGGCTCACGGCCACGGTCTGCCGCTGCTCACCCAGCCCCCGCCCGCCCAGCGTCACCACATCGCCCGGCTGCAGGAACAGCGGCGGCTGGTGCCCCATGCCCACGCCCGGCGGGGTACCGGTGGGGATCACGTCGCCCGGCTGCAGCGCCATGAAGCGGGAGAGGTAGCTCACGATCGCGGCCACCCCAAAAATCATGGTGCGGGTGTTGCCCGTCTGGCGCCGCACGCCGTTCACGTCCAGCCAGAGGTCCACGTCCTGCACGTCGCCCAGTTCGTCGGGCGTCACGAGCCATGGGCCAATGGGGCAGTGGCTGGGGTAGCTCTTGCCCTTGGTCCACTGGCCCTCGTACTCCATCTGGTAGGCGCGTTCGGACACGTCGTTCACCAGGCAGTAACCGGCCACATGGCGCAGCGCGTCGGACTCGCTCACGTGCCAGGCCGGCTCGCCGATCACGATGCCCAGCTCCACCTCCCAGTCCAGCTTCTGCGCACCGGGCGGCAGCCACACATCATCGTTCGGGCCGCTGATGGCGCCGTTGTGCTTGTTGAACACGATGGGCTGTCCCGGGGGCTTCAAGCCCGCCTCGGCCGCGTGGTCGGCGTAGTTCAGGCCGATGCAGACCACGTTGCCCACCCCGCCCACGCACGCACCGATGCGGCTGCCCGCGGGCACCAAAGGCAACTGGGCGGCGTCTAGCGCTGCCAGCCGGGCCATAGAATCACGCCCCAGGGTGGCCGGCGATAGGTCGGGCACCACGCCCGCGAGGTCGCGCAGCGCACCGTCCGCGTCGACGATGCCGGGTTTTTCAGCGCCCTGCGGGCCGTGTCGAAAGAGCTTCATGGGCTTGCCTGTGTCAGAAAAGCCCCGATTCTCACCCGAGCACACCCGATTTTCTGTCGCCCACTTGAAGCGGCACAGGCCAGCCCCAAGTAAACAATAAGGCGTGTTCGCCCCCGATTCATAGCCAACCCTCACCGCACATGAGCCAACAACCCCACACCGACGCCACCCCGACGCCCGATCAGGCAGCCCAGCACACGGCCGCCCCTGAGTCCCAGAACGCCGCGCCCGTGAGCCCGGAAGAAGCCGAGGCCGCCGCTGCAGCGAACGAAGCGGATGCGCAGACCGCCCTGGCGGCCGAGCTTGCCACGCTGAAAGCACAGAACACGGACCTGGCCGAGCAGTTCCTGCGCGCCAAGGCCGAGGCCGAGAACACCCGCCGCCGTGCCGACGATGAAATGGCCAAGGCCCGCAAGTTCGCCGTGGAAAGCTTTGCCGAAAGCCTGCTGGCCGTGGCCGACAGCCTGGAAGCCGGCCTGGCGGTGCAGGAAGCCACGCGTGAGCAGCTGCGCGAAGGCTCAGAGGCCACGCTCAAGCAGCTCAAGAGCGCGCTGGAGCGCCACAAGGTGGTGCAGATCAACCCGGCCGCGGGCGCCAAGTTCGACCCGCACCAGCACCAGGCCATCAGCATGGTGCCCGCCGAGCAGGAAGCCAACACCATCGTCGCCGTGCTGCAGAAGGGCTACCTGATCGCCGACCGCGTGCTGCGCCCCGCCCTCGTGACGGTGGCAGCCCCGAAGTGAACCTTTTATGAGCCTGGTGGCCCGGCGCCCTTGAAAAAACGGCGCCTGGTCCACACATCTCACCCATCCTTTTTCACCAATCTATTTTTCGTACCGGAGCAACAACATGGGAAGAATCATCGGCATCGACCTGGGCACCACCAATTCGTGCGTGTCCATCATGGAAGGCAACACCACCAAGGTGATCGAGAACTCGGAAGGTGCGCGCACCACGCCGTCGATCGTGGCCTACCAGGAAGACGGTGAAGTGCTGGTCGGCGCCAGCGCCAAGCGCCAGGCCGTGACCAACCCGCGCAACACCCTGTACGCGATCAAGCGCCTGATCGGCCGCAAGTTCACCGAGAAAGAAGTCCAGAAGGACATCGACCTCATGCCCTACTCCATCGTGGCCGCCGACAACGGCGACGCCTGGGTGGAAGTGCGCGGCAAGAAGCTGTCGGCCCAGCAGGTCTCGGCCGACATCCTGCGCAAGATGAAGAAGACCGCCGAGG
>JAGXRS010000229.1 GCA_018335615.1 Hydrogenophaga sp.
CCTGCCGCTATGGCGCGATGTAGAGATATGGTCGGCGTTCCGGCTGAGGTTGAGACCGTCAGCCCGCTGCGCCCCGGTTTCACCGAGATTATCCTGCGCGAGAAAGCCAGTGGCCGCCGCATCGCCTGCACTGCGACAGATTCCGGTTCAATCGAGGATTGGGTGGAGTTGAACTGAAGGCCACTTCACTGTGTGCGTGACGAGTTTCGGGGGCGGTGCGCAGAGGTGCCCGCCCCTTTTTCCTGTTACGGCAGGCAGTCTTCCGGCGTCAGGCGGATCAACCAGTGCTTGAAAGCCGGGTTTTCCTCATAGACGCTAGGCCCTTCATACCGGACCGGCGGCAGGCCCAACCGCGCCATGTCGGCAATCGAAAATCCCCAGCCGAGCTGTTCGCCGGTGAGCCGGTCGTCGAAGCGCGGGCCCACGCCGCAGATGGCGAAGGTGTCGGCAATGCCAATCCGGTCATACAGCGCCTTCTCCTTGACAATCAGCGCCTCAAGGGTCGGCATCGCCTCGTCAAGCCAAGCGTCGATGTCAGAGTTCGTGTTTGCCGCCCCTGCGGCGACCGAGGCGCGCATATGCTCGCGTAAGCTCAAGCCAAGCTGGTCGGCCACGATCTGAAAGCCCCGGTCGTTGCCGTGCCAGCCGAGGAAGGCGTTCTCCCGGATGGTGATACTGGCAGCAGCCGGCGCGATGAAATCGGCGCAAGAGGAAAAGCAGCCAACCTCGATCGTCAAGTCTGGTTTCAGGTCGGCGATGATCGAACCGATGAATATCCCGGGATTAGTATCCCCGCCGCCGGAATTGACCAGCATCTTTGTGACTTGCCCGCGCGGCAGGTCGCGCACCGCCTCGCTGAGCGCGGTGAGGCCTGCCGCGTTGATGCCGCCGATATAGGTCAGCGTGTCGCCTTCGATCTTCACGATCGGGTTTGGGTCGGTCGAGGGTTTGGCCGGGGTCCCCTCGGCGCAGGCGGGGCCAGCGATGAGGAGGGCAGCAAGAACAAGCGCGCGCATCAGGCATAGTCCTTTCCGTAATCGCGCCCGGCATGGCGCAGGACGTAAAGGCCGAACAGGAACAGGGGCAGGCTCATCACGATGCTGCCGTAATCCCCCAGAGCGGTCGGCGCGGCGGCGGCCGTGGCTGTCGCCCCTGCGGCGACAAGGAAGGTGCCCGCATCCCACAGCCCGTGCAGCACGATCCCTGTCCAGAGCGACCCGGTGCGCAGCCGGACAGCGGCTAGGAACACCCCTGACAGGAAGGCAGCGCCAGCCTGCAAGAGCGCGCCGCGCAGGTCGCCGGTCAGAAACACATTCAGCACATGCATCGCCCCGAACAGCACAGACGACCCGAGGATCGCCACCCAGATGCCAGAGCTGCGGAACAGGCCACGCAGCCAGACACCTCGAAACATCACCTCCTCGGACCAGCCGACAAGGAGCGTGTTCACAAGGATGAACAGGGTGACGCTTGCGGGCGGCAAGCCTGCGTTCATGGCGCTGAGGGCAAAGAGTGCAAGGAACAGCAGCCAGGGCCAGATCACCCGCAGCGTGCCGCGCTGCGGGCCTTGGGCCAGACCCACCTCGCGTCCCCAGCGGAACAGAACCACCACCACAAGCAGGAACAGGCTGGCCGCCGCCAAGGATGGCGCGATGCCGTGCTTTACAAGGTCCAGAAGGTCGATCCCCTCCGGTCCGGTGCCCGCAATCTGGATACCCGAGTTGATCGCCTGCCAGATCAGATAGACGCCAAGGGCGATAAGGGCTGTCAGTCTCATTTCGACCATGTCCCATCAGGCAGCAGGAAGGCAGGCGTCAGTGCAGCCGCGCAGCTGTCGTCGAATGGCGCCTCGGGGTTTTCCAGAAAAGCGGCACCGATGTCCTTGGCGCATTGCGAAAAGGCCAGCGTGCCATGCCCGCTTTCGGGCAGAAACACCAACCGCCCTTTTGGCAGCGAGGACACCATCATCGCGCCCCAGCTTGGTGCGGTCTGGGTGTCGAAGGCGCCCTGCATCACCAGCGTCGGGATCTCGGCGGTGACCGGGTCGTGGAACCCCGCACGTGGCTGGGGGGTGAACTCCTTACACATGTCGAAGAAGGTGGCGTTGAGGGTGCCTTCATACATGTCGGTCAGGCTTTTCGGCCAGCTGAAGGCGGATTGCAGCCGGATGCTGACGGCGGCGACCCCTTCGGGAGAGTTGATGTCCATGTCCTCCTGACAGGCGAACATGTCAGTCTGGAACCCCTCCAGCAGAACCTGGTCAAGGGCGGCGTTGTCGGCCCCGATGCGGGCGAAGACCTGCGAGATTTGTCGGCCATCCAGCATTCCGGCCAGAGTGTTCAGCCGCTCCAGTGTTTCGCCGGTGAACTGGCGGGACAGCATCGCGGTCAGCGCTGCACGGGTTGGCTCTCCTGCGCGCAGACGCAGGTAGTCGGCAGCAAACCCCACCTGGCCGGTTTGCTCGGGAAGTGCTAGGGCCGCGGCCTTGAGCGCGGCCTCGAACTCGTCCACCAGTCCCGCTCCGCTGGCTGCGGCAGCGCGGTCCGCCTCCAGCCGAGTCAGCATCGCCTCCACCGCCTTGCCGTTTTCTCGGCCCACCATCGCCAGCCGCAGAGCCGTCTCAGCAAAGGCCAGCGCATCGGTATCAAGGCCCGTCAGCCCCGCCAATGCGCTTTCGGGGGTCGGGTGCAGGGCGATCTTTTCGTTGGTGATGGCGGTGATTGTGGTGGCATCGCCCGCCTCCAGCTCGGCCACGACCTTCGGGACATAGCCTGTCAGCCCCTGCAATTGCAGCCTATAGCTGTTGCGGACATCGACGAACTGAAACAGCGCGTCGCCATCGATCGCGCCGTCGGGGATGTTGATCGGCTGGGTCTCAAGCCGCTCGAACAGTGCCCAGAAGCGGGCCTTCAGGTCGGGATAGGCTGCAGCGCATTTCGCATCTGCGGTGCAGCTTTCGAAAACGCCCTCGATCGCCTCGGCATGGGGCAGCGCCAGCGTGTCATAGATCGGCACCTGAACAGGGGCCACCGAATCCAGCACCACTGACCGCAGACCGTCGGGGGCAGAGCGCATCACCTCTTGCCCCAGTTTGGTGCCATAGGAGATGCCGTAGATGTTGTAGGTCGGATAGCCCAGCGTGTGCATGACCGCCTGGACATCCTGCGCATTCTGCCACGTGTTGATCTTGCTGATATCTGCGCCCGAGGCGGCAATCTCGTCCAGACAGGCGCGGGTCATCTTGCGCGTCAGGGCCACCTTGTCGCCAACGCCTTGGGTTGCTTGCACCAGCGCCTCGGGGTCTGCGGCCAGCGTGTCAAAGCAGCGCGACTCGGCCGAGGCCGACTGGTCCACCCCGCGCTGGTCAAAGGCGACAACATCGCGGCGGCCGCGCAAATGTTCGAAGAATGTCGTCGTGAGCGATGCGCGGGCGACGATCCCCACGCCGGGACCGCCGTGCAGGTGCACCACGGCATCGGGGGCGGGTGACAGCGAGCGCGACTTGAAGATCATGAAGGCAAGGTCGATCCGGCGCCCGTGAGGGTTCTGATGATCCTCGGGCACAGAGATCTTGCCGCAGGCGACGGAGCGACCCTCGATCTCGAATGGAGCCAACGGGCGGGGGCAAGGGGCAGCCACCACCGGATAGCGCGGATCGGCCCCGCCTGCGGCGATGACGGGAAACAGTGGATCAACGGGCGCGGGTGCGGTCAGCGCAAGCACGAAGGCAACGATCTGGTCGGGTGTCATGTCCTGCTTTCATCAGAGGCTGTCGCAGTCTCTCGCTTTTGCCGCGCTGCGCCTATCCGAAACGCGAATTCGCACGGCTTTAGCGCGGTCCTTCGCGTTGCGGATAGCGGCGCGTCCAGCAGCGGCTACACAGATCGGGATGCCAATATGGAGGGCAACCATGACACCTGATCAGATTGTCGCCGCAGTCATGGCGTTGGTATCCGGAACCGCCGATCCGTCGGCCTTTGCCACGATCCGCGCGGGCGGTGCTGATGCCCGTTACCCTGTGACGGTTGAGGCCTGCCCCCGGCCACTGCCAGCCGGAGAGGTCGAAGGCAAGACTGTGATCTGCGGCCGCGTCGCGGTGCCGGAGGTCCACGGCAAGGCTGACAGCCGCCGCATCGAATTGGCCTTCGCCGTCCTGAAAGCGCGCACGCAAAGCCCCGCGCCCGACCCGGTGGTCTATTTGCACGGTGGACCGGGCGGTGGGGCGGTCCGGGATCTGTGGTCCACCGTGGTGCCGATCTTCGATCAGTTCCGCGGCCGCCGCGACCTGGTGACCTTTGACCAGCGCGCGGCGGGCCTGTCCTCGGATATGGTGACCTGCCTTGACACGCTGGGGGCCAATATCGTCTCGCTGATGGCACCGGGTGTCCTGCCCGAAACCACGCCAGAAGGCGAGCGGTTCGCCCAGTGCATGGACGAGATCAAGGCGAAAAGCGGCGACATCACCGCCTACAACACCACACAGAACGCCTATGACACGCAGGCGCTGTTGCACGCGCTAGGCTATCCCGAGTGGAACCTTTACGGCATTTCCTACGGCACCCAATTGGCGCTGGAGGTGATGCGCTCCGCGCCCGAAGGAACACGGTCGATTGTCATCGACAGCGTCTTTCCTACAGATGTCAAAGGCTATGACGAAAACATCAAGCCCTTGCAGGAGGCGGTTCAGGCGACGCTGGACCAATGCGCCGCCGAACCGGCCTGCGCCGCTGCATACCCGGACCTTGAAGGCACGCTGGTGCGCGTGGCCGAAAAGCTGGCCGCAAGCCCGATCCCGGCGGCGCGCGGGCGGGTCGAGATCACCCTGAAGGCGCTGGTCGATCTGGTCGATGGCCGGAACAGCCCCGCCGTCTTTCCGCAGATCACTGCCCATCTGCCGCTGATCCTGACCGAGCTTGACCGAGGCGAGACCACGACCTGGGACATGCTGACCACGGGCGGCACGCGCAAGGTGCCGACGACGGCCGAACGACTGGCCGCAGCGACCCTGACGCCTGATCAGAAGGCGCTGGCGACGTTTCTGCTGGACAGCGCCGCTGCCCGGCGCACGGATGACGCCGCGATGGCGGTCGCCCTGTCGGCCCTGTCGGATTCGCTGCGGCGCAGCCAGACCGGTGCCTCGGACCTTGCGACCCGCTTTGATGCCGAGGTGACGCGGTCGATCACCGCGACCGGCTCGCGCGAGCAGATGCTGGAGTTCGTCGTGGCCTATGCCGGCCTTGCGACGCAGAGCGCGTCGCGGCAAG
>JAGXRS010000230.1 GCA_018335615.1 Hydrogenophaga sp.
CCCGCCACCACCGGCGACACCGAGAACGGCAGGTCGATCAGCGTCGTCAGGAAGGATTTGCCCCGGAATTCGTATTTGGCAACACACCAGGCCGCCGCCACGCCGAACACCAGGTTCAGCGGCACGGCAATCGCCGCGGTGAGCAGGGTCAGGCGGATGGCGGACCAGGCGTCGGGCTCGCGCAGGGCTTCTGCATACGCCTGCCAGCCCTTGCGCAGCGCCTCGGTGAACACCGCGGCCAGGGGCAGCACCAGGAACAGGAACATGAACACCAGCGCCACGCCGATCAGCGTGCGTCGCACCCAGGCAGATTCGGTGGTGCCGCGCCGGGCGGTTCTCACAACAGTCGTGCTCATTGGTTGGTACCACCCGAACGCTTGCGCTGCCAGGCCTGCAGGCCGTTGATGAGCAGCAGAAGAACAAAAGAAATCACGAGCATCACGGTGGCCACCGCGGTGGCACCCGCGAAGTCGTACTGCTCCAGCTTGCCGATGATGATGAGCGGCGTGATCTCCGACACCATGGGCATGTTGCCGGCGATGAAGATCACCGAGCCGTACTCACCGATGGCGCGGGCAAACGCCATCGCAAAGCCGGTCAGCAGAGCAGGCGCGATAGTCGGAAAAATGACGCGGCTGAAGGTCTGCCAGCGGGTGGCGCCCAGGCAGGTGGCGGCCTCCTCCAGTTCCTTCTCCATGTCTTCCAGCACCGGCTGCACCGTGCGCACCACAAAGGGCAGGCCAATGAAGATGAGTGCAATCACCACCCCGTTGCGGTTGAACGCGAGTTGGATGCCGTAGGGCTCCAGAAACTGGCCGATCCACCCATTGCCGGCCAGCAGCGCGCTGAGCGAGATGCCGGCCACGGCAGTGGGCAGCGCAAACGGCAGGTCCACGAGCGCGTCCACGATCTTCTTGCCCGGGAAGGTGTAGCGCACCAGCACCCAGGCCACCAGCAGGCCAAACACCACGTTGACCATTGCCGCAATGAAGGAGGCGCCAAACGTGAGCCGGTACGAGGCCATCACGCGCGGCGAGGTGACCGCTTCCCAGAACGCGGGCCAGGTGAGCGTGAAGGTCTTGAAGAGCAAGGCCGACAGCGGGATCAGCACGATCAGGCTCAGGTAAAAAACCGTAAAACCCAGCGTGATGTTGAAGCCCGGCAGCACGCGGCGCTTGGTGCGCCGGGGATGCTCCCCCCGCGAAAGGGGAGCCGGAAAGGTGGTCGTGTTCATTCTGTGAAATTTGTCACATGAAAACCATGCGAGCGATAGGGTTGACGTGCGATCACGCTTCAGCCGGGCTGTTAGAAGAGAGGTCTTGCGTGCCGATGTGGACCGGGTCCCGCCGCCACGCCCACGCCATCGGAAAGGACGTTCCCCATGCAGCACAGCCAGCCACCTCCCGACCAGGCCTTGGCCGAACACCCGCTGGAATACTCAGACCCCGACCTGCGCGCCTACTCCGAAGAGCAGGCCGAAGACATCCTGGAGAGCGTCATCCACTACATGCCGATCGTGCTGCCGGTGATGGGCGCCATCCTGATCTTCATGCTGGCCTTCATCGCCGTGTACATGGCCTGACGCCGGAGCCCCCGACCACGCGGGGCAGCAGACCGGCGTGGCGTGGAACGGTCAGCGCGTGGTGTACAGCTTGTCGAACTGGCCGCCGTCGTTGAAGTGCACCTTCTGCGCTTCCGACAGCGAACCGAAGTACTGTTCCACCGTGAAGAACTTGATCGGCTTGAAGGCGGTGGCGTACTTCTGCAGAACGGCTTCGTTGCGCGGGCGGATGTTGTGCTTGGCCGCAATTTCCTGGCCCTCGGGGCTGTAGAGGAAGTCGAGGTAGGCCTTGGCGTCAGCGGCGGTGCCCTTCTTGTTCACCGTGCGCTCCACGATGGCGACCGGGTTCTCGGCCACGATGCTGGCACTCGGGTGAATGGCGTCCACCTTGCCAGCGCCGAATTCCTTGTCGACCGACACCACCTCGGACTCGAAGGTCACAAGCACGTCACCGATGTTGCGCTGCAGGAAGACGCCCGTGGCGTCGCGGCCACCGCGCGCCAGCACCGGCACGTTCTTGTAGAGCTTGCTCACGAACTCGGCGGCCTGCGCGTCGGTGCCGCCCTTGCTGCGCACATAGCCCCAGGCCGCCAGGTAGGCCATGCGGCCGTTGCCGCCGGTCTTGGGGTTGACCACGATCACCTGCACGCCAGGCTTGATGAGGTCGTCCCAATCCTTGATGCCCTTGGGGTTGCCGTTGCGCACCAGGAACAGCATGGTGGAGGTGGTGGGCGCGGCGTTGTGCGGGAAGCGCTGGCGCCAGTCCTTGGCGACCACGCCCCGCTCGGCCAGGAACTCCACGTCGGTGGTGGTGTTCATGGTGACCACGTCGGCTTCCAGGCCGTCCGCCACGGCGCGCGCCTGGGCGCTGGAGCCGGCGTGCGACTGGTCCACCTTGATGTCTTTGCCGGTGGTCTTCTTGTGGCTGGCGATGAACGCCGTGTTCAGGTCCTTGTAGAACTCGCGCGACACGTCGTAGGACACGTTCAGCAACGACGTTTGCGCCGAAGCGGCGGTGGCGGCAGCCAGGGCAAGGGCACCGAGGGTGAGCTGGAAGAATTTTTTCATGACGGGAGCGCCTGAATGGAAAAGAATGCGTGGATTCTGGGCGCGCCGCCTTGTGAAGCAAACGACTTTGTTTTTGTTTTCTTATTTCTTTAAACAATATAAAGAGCCTCGACTGTGGCCTTGACCAGGGTCAAGGCTGGCTGAGCACCCATGGGCACGGCCGACCCTGCCGGCCAGGGGTCAACAAAAGATTGATAAAGTCACCCCGTGCCAGCATGAGCCCGTCTCACTGAAACGAGCGGGACACCCGGCGGTTCATGCAAGCGTTGCTTCCCCACTGGACCCACCGTGTTCCCAGTGACCCATGGCCCCACACCCAACCCCCTATCAGCAAGGAATCCCGATGGCACGCACCGTCAACTGCATCAAGCTCGGCAAGGAAGCCGAAGGCCTCGACTTCCCCCCCTACCCCGGCGAGCTGGGCAAGCGCATCTATGAAAGCGTCAGCAAGGAGGCCTGGGCCGCCTGGCTCAAGCACCAGACCATGCTGCTGAACGAGAACCGCCTGAACCTGGCCGACGCCCGCGCGCGCCAGTACCTGGCACGCCAGATGGAAAAGCATTTCTTTGGCGAAGGCGCCGACGCGGCCGCCGGCTACGTGCCGCCCCCCAGCGCCACCTGACGCGTTGCCCATGCCTGACAGGACCTTGGGCACCCGAGACACCTTGACCGACCGGCTCCCGTGAGCGCCGTGCGGGAACAACGCGCCCTTGTGGTGGGCGCCGGGCTGGCGGGTGCCGCCGTCTGCGCGCAGCTGACCCGACGGGGTTGGCACGTCACCCTGCTGGACGCGGCAGCGGGCGCGGCACAGGCCGCCTCGGCGCTGCCGGTGGGCATGCTGAGCCCGCATGTCACGCGCGCACCCACGCCGCTGTCGCGTCTGTCGGCGCTCGGCGTGGCCGACATGCAGGCCGAGCTTGAACGCCTGCTGCCACCCGGTCAGGGCTGGCAGGCCTGCCAGGTGGACAACCTCGGCCACGATCCCGGCCGCTGGCCCGCCGCCTTGGTGCGCCCGGCGGCGCTGGTCCAGGGCTGGCTGAGAGAAGCCGCGGCCACGGGTCGCCTGCAAACCCGATGGAACGCGCCCGTGGCACGCCTGCGGCGCGAGGCCGGGCCGGGACAGGCGAGCCACTGGACAGCGACCGACGCCGCCGGGCGCGAACTCGCGCAGGCACCCTGGGCTGTCGTGGCATCGGCGCTGGGCAGCCTGGCCGTGTTGCAGGACACCGACCACCGCCTGGGCCTGGACGCCCTGCCACTGCGCCCTGTCAAAGGCCAGATGAGCCTGGCCGCACTGACCGGCCCACCCCTGGCCGAGCGGCCCATGCGCAACAACGGCGTCTTCGTGCCACTGTATGAAGACGCCGGCCTCGCCCCCGACTGGCCCACGCGCGTGTGGTCGATGGGCTCCACCTACCACCGCGGTGACGCCAGCACAACGCTCAGCGATGCCGACCACGAACGCAACCGCGACAGCCTGCAGGCCATGCACCCCGACGCCGCCCGGCACATGGCGCAGGCCGCCCGCGCCGGCGAACTGATGGGATGGGCGCAGGTGCGCTGCGCCTCGCTCGACCGGCTGCCGCTGATGGGCGCCGTGCCCGACGTCGAGGCTCTGCAGACGCGCCTGTCCGAATCCGCTCCTCGCCGTGGCGGACTCTTGCTGGCCCAGGTGCCGCGCCTGGATGGGCTCTACATGCTCAGCGCCCTGGGCTCGCGCGGGCTCACGCTCGCGCACTGGTGCGCGCAGCAGCTGGCGGCCCAGATGGCCGATGAGCCCACCGCCGATGTGGCGCCGGACCTGCTGCAGGCCCTGGACCCGGCGCGCTTTGTGTGGCGCCGCGTGCGCAAGCAGGGCCGCGTCGGCGCCTGAGACCGGGCGCCCTTGGCCCCATCCGAGCCCCCCGTCAGCCACGGACGCGGCGCGCCCGCTTGTGAGGGCTCGGCCTCACCGACACGCGTGTGTCGATTATTTCCAAAAGCTATATTCCAATAAAAAAATTGTCGTTTGGAATATAAGAAATGCGGCATACAGTCGCCGCCATGCCCGAATTCGCGCTCATCTTGGCGGCGTTGGCCGTGGGACTTTCCGTCGGACTGAAGCTGATGCGCAGCAGCCTCAGCCTGGCCAACCCGCGCCGCGTGCGGTTCCACCTGTCGCCGCGACCGGTCCATGCCGGTGCCCATCCGCTCGCCCTCTGATTTTTTCTCCTCGACCACGATGTACCAGTATTCCGACTTCGACCGACAGTTCGTCCACCAGCGCGCGGCCCAGTTCCGTGACCAGCTGCAGCGCCGCCTGGCCGGCAACCTGGCCGAAGACGATTTCAAACCCCTGCGCCTGCAAAACGGCTGGTATGTGCAGCGTTTTGCGCCCATGCTGCGCGTGGCCGTGCCCTACGGCGAACTCAACAGCGCCCAGCTGCGCGTGCTGGCCACGATTGCGCGCGACTACGACCACAAGGAAGAGCACGACATCTCCAACGCCGTGGTGGCCCTGGCCGATGTGCCCACCCTGCCCGACCGCTGCGGCCACTTCACCACGCGCCAGAACGTGCAGTTCAACTGGATTCCGCTGCACCGCGCCGCCGACGTGATGGACCTGCTGGCCAGCGTGAACATGCACGGCATCCAGACCAGCGGCAACTGCATCCGCAACATCACCACCGACGCGCTGGCCGGCATCGCGGTCGACGAGGTGGCCGACCCGCGGCCCTTCGCGGAAATCATGCGCCAGTGGAGCACGCTGCACCCCGAGTTCGCCTTCCTGCCGCGCAAGTTCAAGATCGCCATCACCGGCGCCCGCGAAGACCGCGCCGCCGTGCCGTGGCACGACGTCGGCCTGCACCTGGTGCGCGACGCCGAAGGCGCCCTGGGCTTCAAGGTGCTGGTGGGCGGCGGCATGGGCCGCACGCCCATCATCGGCAGCGTGATCCGCGAGTTCCTGCCCTGGAACCAGATCCTCAACTACCTGGAAGCGATCGTTCGCGCCTACAACCGCTTCGGCCGCCGCGACAACAAGTACAAGGCCCGCATCAAGATCCTGGTGAAGGCCGAAGGCCAGTCCTTCACCGACCAGGTGGAGGCCGAGTACCGCGACATCGTGGCCATCGACGGCGCGCCGCACACCATCACCCAGGCCGAACTCGACCGGGTGAGCGCCTTCTTCGTGCCGCCCCAGCTCAGCTGCGACCGCAAGAGCGCCGACGCCAAGATCGCCCACATCCTGAAGGCCGCGGCCGAGGACGACGTCGAGTTCACCCGCTGGCTGCAGCGCAACGTGAAGCCGCACCAGAACCCCGACCTGCGCGCGGTCACGCTCTCGTTCAAGCGCCTGGGCTCCGCGCCCGGCGACGCCAGCGCCGAGCAGCTGGAGCGCGCTGCCGACCTGGCCGAGCGTTTCTCGGCCGGCGAAGCCCGCGTGACGCACGAGCAGAACCTGCTGCTGCCCTGGGTGCGTTGCGACCAGCTACCTGAGCTGTGGCGCGAGGCGCGCCGCCTGGGCCTGGCCAAGCCCAACATCGGCCTGCTGTCCGACATGATCGCCTGCCCTGGCGGTGATTTCTGCGACCTGGCCAATGCCCGCTCGCTGCCCATCGCACAAGCCCTGCTGGCCCGCTACCAGGACCTGGACGAGCTGCACGACCTGGGCGAGATCGACCTGCACATCAGCGGCTGCATCAACAGCTGCGGCCACCACCACAG
>JAGXRS010000231.1 GCA_018335615.1 Hydrogenophaga sp.
ATGTACCGGGAAGAAAAGGTCAACCCGCTGGGTGGCTGCTTCCCGATCCTGATCCAGATTCCCGTGTTCATCGCGCTGTACTGGGTGCTGCTGTCCAGCGTGGAGATGCGCAACGCGCCGTGGATCCTGTGGATCACCGACCTGTCCTCGCCCGACCCGTACTACATCCTGCCGCTGGTGATGGCCATCACCACCATGATCCAGACCGCGCTGAACCCGCTGCCGCCCGATCCGCTGCAGGCCAAGCTGATGTGGATGATGCCGCTGGTGTTCTCGGTGATGTTCTTCTTCTTCCCGGCCGGCCTGGTGCTGTACTGGATCACGAACAACGTGCTGACCATCGCCCAGCAGTCCTTCATCAACAACCGCATGGGCGTGCCCTTGAAGTTCAACATGCCGAAGTTCAAGTAACCGCCCCTGCGCCCTGCACCGCTTGCGGCAAGGGGTCGCTGCCAGCGACAGCGACGCTCCGGCCTGCCCCGACTGACGCAGGTCTGTCTGGAGCCGCAAGCCTCAGCTCCCTGAAGAGGGACGAGACCCGGGCCGGCGAAGTCGGACCCTCGGTGTCTCTGGTGGTGGGGCACTTCGCTCATCCTGGGCCTGCGGTTGCAGGCCCTTGTTGTTTGGGAAGGCCGTGATTCAGGTCCTTCCACCCGCAGAGCCGCTCGCCTCGACCCCATGCTCCGTTCGGGTTGAGCCTGTCAAAGCCCTCGCCCCGACCTCAGCCGGCCCCTTTCTCTTTATGCTTGCCCACCATGCTCTCCGCCTCGCGTGACCCCATCGCTGCCATCGCCACCGCTCCCGGCCGCGGAGCCGTGGGCATCGTGCGGGTGTCAGGCAAAGGCATCGCGTCGTTTGTGCAGGCGTTGCTGGGCCGCACACTCAGGCCGCGCGAAGCGACCTACCTGCCGCTGCCCGACGAGCACGGTCAGCCCATCGACCATGGACTGGCCCTGTGGTTTCCGGGACCCCATTCCTACACGGGTGAAGATGTGCTGGAGCTCCAGGGCCACGGCGGGCCGGTGGTGCTGCAGCTGCTGCTGGCGCGCTGCCTGGCGGTGGCGCAAGGCCTCGACGCCGCGGGACAGGCCGTGTTGCCCGGCCTGCGCCCGGCGCGCCCTGGTGAATTCACCGAGCGCGCGTTCCTGAACGACAAGCTCGACCTGGCGCAAGCCGAGGCCGTGGCCGACCTGATCGACGCCAGCACGGAGGCCGCGGCGCGCAGTGCCACGCGCTCGCTCTCGGGCATGTTCTCCCGGAAAGTGCACACGCTGCGCGACGCCCTGATTCACCTGCGCATGCTGGTGGAGGCCACGCTGGACTTCCCGGAGGAAGACATCGATTTCCTGCAGAAGGCCGACGCGGTGGGGCAACTCAACCGCCTGCGCTCCGCGCTGGCCGATGTGCAGGGCCAGGCACGCCAGGGCGCGCTGCTGCGCGACGGCCTGAAGGTGGTGATTGCCGGCCAGCCCAACGCGGGGAAAAGCTCGCTGCTGAACGCGCTGGCGGGCGCCGAGCTGGCCATCGTGACGCCGATCGCGGGCACCACGCGCGACGTGGTGCAGCAGACGATCCAGATCGAGGGCGTGCCGCTGCATGTGATCGACACCGCGGGCCTGCGCGACAGCCCCGACGTGGACGAGGTGGAGCGCATCGGCATCGAGCGCGCCTGGGGCCAGATCGGGCAGGCCGATGCGGTGCTGTTCCTGCACGACCTGGGGCGCAGCCACACGCCCGACTACCAGGCAGCCGACGCCGTGATCGCCGCGGCCCTGCCCCCGGCTGTGAGCGTGCTGCAGGTCTGGAACAAGCTCGACCAGTGCCCCCCGGCCGAGCGGCACGCGCTGGCCGCGCGCGAAGCCGCGGGCGAGCTGGCCATCTCCGCCAAGAGTGGAGACGGCCTGGAAGCCTTGCGCCAACGCTTGCTGGCGCTGGCCGGGTGGCAGCAAGCGGGCGACGGCCTGTTCATGGCACGCGAACGCCACCTGCAGGCACTGGCCCGCGTGGGTGGGCACCTGGAGGTCGCGCAGGAACTGCTGGCGGTCGGGGCCGAGCACCTCGATCTGCTGGCCGAGGAATTGCGGCTGGCCCAGCAGGCGCTGGGCGAGATCACCGGCGAGTTCACCGCCGACGATTTGCTGGGCGAGATTTTTTCGCGTTTTTGCATCGGAAAATGACCACTTTCTACCGCCTGTAACCCGGCCCCTACCGCAGGGAACCCCGCGCACGGCGCCGGCAACATGTCCCTTGCGTGCGAGCAGATCCGGCGGTATCTTGTTGTGATGAATGCCCTTCAGACGTCTTCTGCGCGCTTCGACATCCAGGATCTGGCCCGGGCGGTCAGCCTGAGCAGCGCCCTGGACGCCCTGCCACTCAAGCTGACCGACCCCCAGTGGAAGACACTCGCCAACCATGTGCAACCCCTGGTTCTGCCTCAGGGGCAGGTACTGATCGAGCAAGGGGTGAAGGACCGCACGGTGTACCTGGTGGAAAGTGGCAGCCTCACGGTGCATTACCAGGACGGCCGCGAGCGCATCCGCATCGCCATGGTCGGCGCCGGATCGCTGCTCGGAGAAGGCGCGTTCTTCAGCCACCAGCCCCGCAACGCCACCGTGCAGGCCGGCAGTGAGTGCCGGCTCTGGAGCCTCACGCCGCTGCGCTTCCGCGAGCTCTGCACCCGCCACCCCGACGTGGGCGTGGAGCTCACCGTGGCCATGTCGGCGGTGCTCGCGCGGCGCCTGTACAACAAGCCCAAACGGGTGGCCGTCACCTGACGGCGGAGCCCGGCAGCACACCTCCCACGTCACACGCCCTCCGGCGCACGCCATCCCCCTGCGCCCATTTCCATATGTCTCTGTTCAATTGGTTTCCCGGCAAGAAAAAGAGCGCGGCACGCAAGTCAACTTCCTTGACCCGGCCGCCCGCGGTGTCACCGCGCAAGGGACTGCGCATCAAGCGACGCGAGCAGCTGTTCGCGGTGGTGCGGGAGGCGATGATCCGGGGTGGTGTGCTGTCCACCAGCTACGAATTCAAGGTGCTCACGCTGGACGCCACGGGCGACCACTTCCTCGTGCTGATCGACCTGGCCTTGCCAGCCCAGAGCATGCAGGACGAGCACCTGGCGGAGGTGGAAACCTGGATCCGGGACAGTGCTCAGGGCCGCCACAGCATGACCGTGCGGTCGGTCTACTGGCGCCGCAAATCGGTCCAGGACCCGCATCGCCCCGCGTCGAAGACCGGTCTGCAGGCAGGGAGCCACCCGGCGGTCTCTGCGCCGATGCCCCTGACAGCGGTCAGGAGCACGCCGGCCCGCGTGCCCGCCCAGGCGGTGGATCTGGACGAGATCGAGGCGTTTAGACGCGCCATGCGCCAGACCCCGCGAACAGCTGGGGTCCTGTCCTCAGGGGCGGTGCCCATGCCCGTTCCCGAGTCGCACAGCGATTTTTCTGCGCTGAGCGAAACCCAGCACGGCAAGCTCTGATCGGGCGCGCCACGCTGGCGCTCAGTGCCCGGCGAAGTCGAGCAGGGTGAACAACTTGAGGCCGGCGCCGCGCAGCTTGGCGGAGCCGCCGAGTTCCGGCAGATCGACGATGGCCGCGCCCTCCATCACCTCGGCGCCCAGTTTTTCCAGCAGGCGCCAGCCCGCCATCATGGTGCCGCCGGTGGCGATCAGGTCGTCGATCAGCACCACGCGGTCGCCGGGTTTCACGGCGTCGGTGTGCAGCTCCACCGTGGCGCTGCCGTACTCCAGTTCGTAGGTTTCTTCCACCGTCGTGAAGGGCAGCTTGCCCTTCTTGCGGATCGGCACGAAACCCACGCCGAGTTCATAGGCCAGCACCGAGCCCATGATGAAGCCCCGTGCATCGAGACCGGCCACCACGGTGGGCCGCAGCGCCGGGTCCATGTAGCGGTGCACGAAGGTGTCGATCAGCACGCGGAACACCAGCGGGTTTTGCAACAACGGCGTGATGTCGCGGAACTGCACGCCGGGGGCCGGCCAGTCGGGAACCGTGCGGATGTGGGATTTCAGGTAGTCAGAGGTGTCCATGGGGGCTCCGGAGGGGAGCCCGATTATCGTCTGCGCACCATGCCAAAACCCCGGCGCCAGGCCGGGGTCGGGGCGTGAGCGCGGTGGCTCAGGCCATGGGCTTGAACGCGTAACCGTTGCCCGCGGCCTCGATGGTGCCGAAGGCCGGGAAGGGGAAGTGGAAGCCGCCGGCCACCATCTTCTCTTGCACCAGCATGTCGAAGATGCGCCGGCGCGTCTGCTTCGCCATCTCCGCGTCCATGTCGAAGGTCACGGCCCATTCGGGGCTGCGCGCGAACAGCGCCGGCACGTTGGTCACGTCGGCCACGTACATAAAGGACTGGCCTTCCGAGCGGATCGTGAACACGCTCATGCCCGGGGTGTGGCCAAACGCGGCCGAGGAGGTGATGCCGGGCGCCAGCTCGGCGCCGGGCTGGAAGGTCACGAGCTGGTCGGCCGGCAGACCGCCCAGCGCGCGGCGCACGGCCTGGAAGGCGCCCTGCATGGCGGGCGGCGCCGCGTTCATGCGGGCGTCGTCCATCCAGAAGGCGTGCTCGGGCGCGGGCACATGCACCTTGGCCCGCGGGTAGACCAGTGAGCCGTCCTTGGCGCGCAGGCCGTTGATGTGGTCGCCGTGGTAGTGGCTCAAGATGACGTGGTCGATGTCGCCCGGCTGGTAGCCCGCCGCGGCCAGGTTGGCGCGCAGGCGGCCGGTGGTGGGCGGGCCGTTGTCGGCGAAGCCGGTGTCGATGAGGAATTTGCCGCTGCCGCTGACCACCAGGAAGGCGGTGAAGGGAATGTCCACGTAGTCGGTGGGCAGGTTCTGCGAGGCCAGCAAGGCCTTCACCTGCTCCAGCGGCGCGTTGCGCACGAACTCTTCACCCAGCGGGCGGCGCAGCGCGCCGTCGTTCAGCGCGATGATTTCCATGGCGCCGAGCTTCATGCGTCTGAAACCCACTTCCGGCAGAGTAGGGGCGCCCAGCGTGGGGGTGCTCTGCGACCAGACCGAGGAAAAGGTGAGTGCGGAGGCACCGGCAATGCCTGCCCCGAGAAACCAGCGGCGATCCATCATGTTGCGGCTCCAGATCAGTTGAACGGAAGCGCAGCATAACGACTGACCGGTATCGAAGTAAACCCGTCGTTCTATTCATCCACAATTGTTACAGGGCCTTGTCAGCCCGCCAGCAGACGGTCTTCGGCCAGCGCCAGCGCGCTCGCCTTGCCGCTGAGCACCAGCGTGTCACCGCCTTCCAGGGCGCACCCTTCGTCAACGGCGGCGGTCTGGCCGTTGGCACGGCGCAGGCTCACCAGCCGCACGTTGAACGCCTGCAGCCCCAGGCTGCCAATCGGCTTGCCGATGCTGCGCCCGGCCAGCGCCAAGGTGACGGTGTGCAGGCGCTCGTGCTCGATCTCGTCCACGCTGTCGTCGTCGGCGCCGTGGAAGTAACCGCGCAGCAGGTTGTAGCGGGCGTCGCGCTGGTCCTGCACCACGCGGATCACGCGTCGCATGGGCACGCCCACCAGCGCCAGCGCGTGGCTGGCCAGCATCAGGCTGGCCTCCAGCGCTTCGGGCACCACCTCGGTGGCACCCGCAGCGCGCAATTTCTCCAGATCGCCATCGTCCACGGTGCGTACCACCACCGGCACGCGGCTGGCGTGCTCGTGCGCGTGGTGCAACACCTTGAGCGCACTGGGCGTGTCCAGGTAGGTCACCACCACCGCGCTGGCGCGGTGCAGGCCGGCGGCCATCAGCGCCTGAAGGCGTGCCGCGTCGCCGAACACCACCGAATGCCCGGCGGCGGCGGCCTGGCGGACGCGATCGGGGTCCAGGTCGAGCGCCATGTAGGGAATGCCTTCGGCCTCCAGCAGGCGCGCCAGGTTCTGGCCGCAACGGCCGTACCCGCAGATGATGACGTGCTTGTCGGCGTTGATGGCCTTGCGGGCGATGCTGGTCATCTGCACCGACTGCATCAGCCAGTCGCTGCCCACCAGCCGCGCCACGATGGGGTTGGTGTACTGGATGATGAAGGGCGTGGCCAGCATGGACAGGACCATCGACGCCAGGATGGGGTTGAACAGCTGCGGGGGCACCAGGTTGTGCTGGCCCGAGAGCGAGAGCAGCACCAGACCGAACTCGCCGCCCTGCGCCAGGTACAGGCCGACGCGCAGCGACACGCCGGTGGAGGCACCAAACGCCCGCGTCAGGCCGGTGATGAGCGCCAGCTTGAAGGCCAGCGAGAGCGAGAGCAGCAGCAGCACCAGCGGCCAGCGCTCAAACACCAGGCGCCAGTCGAGCATCATGCCGATGGTGATGAAGAACAGGCCGAGCAGCACGTCGTGGAAGGGCCGGATGTCGGTCTCCACCTGGTGCTTGTATTCGGTCTCGGAGATCAGCATGCCGGCCACGAAGGCGCCCAGCGCCAGGGAGAGGCCGGCGTGCTCGGTGAGCCAGGCCAGGCCCAGCGTGATCAGCAGCAGGTTGAGCATGAACAGCTCGTCGCTTTTGCGCCGCGCCACCAGCGTCAGCCACCAGCGCATGATCTTCTGCCCGCCGGTGAGCAGCAGGCCCAGCAGCACGACCGCTTTCACCAGCGCCAGGCCCAGCGCCATCAGCAGCTGCTCGGGCTCGGCGCCCAGCGCCGGGATCAGCACCAGCAGCGGCACCACCGCCAGATCCTGGAACAGCAGGATGCCCACCACCCGCTTGCCGTGTTCGCTTTCCAGCTCCAGCCGCTCGGCCAGCAGCTTGATGACGATGGCGGTGCTGCTCATGGCCATCACGCCGCCCAGCGCCAGCGCGGTCTGCCACGTCACGTCCCACCAGCGCGGCAGCAGCAGCCCCAGGCCCAGCGAAGCGCCGGTGGTCAGCAGCACCGTCAGCATCACTTGCGACAGCCCCAGTCCGAACACATGGCGCTTCATGCTGCGCAGCTTGGGCAGGCTGAATTCCAGCCCGATCACGAACATGAGAAACACCACGCCGAACTCGGCCAGCTGGCGCAGACCGGCCGAGTTTTCCGCCAGGGCCAGCGCGTTGGGCCCGATCACCACGCCCACCACCAGGTAGCCCAGCATGGGCGGCAGCTTGACCACCCGGCATACCACCACGCCGAGCACGGCCGCCAGCAAGTACATGAGGGTGATGTCGAGCGAATTCATGCCGGCATGTTACCGGGCCGACCGGGCCCACCCCCGGCTGCATCGCCTGTCGGTGCCACCGTCAGCGGTGCCTGCCTAGGCCCGGCGACGGCGATAATCGCGCCATGAGCCTGCCCGCCGCCTTCGACCCCGCCCGTGCCATTGCCCTGGCCCGCGACACGCTGTTCATCGAGGCCACCGCTGTCACCGACATGGCCGATCGTCTCGGCGAGGCATTCGG
>JAGXRS010000232.1 GCA_018335615.1 Hydrogenophaga sp.
GCCACTGGCCGAGTTGCAGGCGCTGGCGGCGCGCATCAAGTGCTGATGCGCGCCCTGGGCACGGGACACTGATTCTTCTGGCGCGATGGGTGCAAACCCAGAACGCCGCGGAACTGGCGTTGCCAGGCCGCAGGTGCTGCCCAGGGGGTTATGCGCTCCTGGGCGCGGCGCGGGGGGCCGTCAATCCCTCCGGCGCGGGGATGGCTTAGACCACCCCTTGTGCGAGCATGGCGTCTGCCACCTTCACGAAGCCGGCGATGTTGGCGCCGTCGATGTAGCTCACGCTGCCATCGGCACGCTGGCCGTGCTTCACGCAGGCGGCGTGGATGCCCTGCATGATCTGCAGCAGGCGCGCGTCCACTTCCTCGCGCGTCCACGACAGGCGCATGGCGTTCTGGCTCATCTCCAGGCCCGAGGTGGCCACGCCCCCGGCGTTGCTGGCCTTGCCGGGCGCGTACAGCACGCCAGCGGCTTCGAACGCCTGGGCTGCCTTGATGGTGGAGGGCATGTTGGCGCCTTCGGCCACGCAGATCACGCCATTCTGGATGAGCGTGCGCGCGTCGTTCTCGTCCAGTTCGTTCTGGGTGGCACAAGGCAGGGCCACGTCCACTGGCACGTGCCAGGGGCGCACGCCAGCTTCAAAGCGAACACCGGTGCGCTCGGCGTAATCGCTCACGCGGCCGTAATGGTGGTTCTTCACGTCCATCAGGATCGCCAGCTTCTCGGGCGTGAAGCCTTCTTCGTCCACGATGGTGCCGCTGGAGTCGGACACGGTGATCACCTTGGCGCCCAGCGCCATGGCCTTCTCCACCGCGTACTGCGCCACGTTGCCGGAGCCGGAAACCGACACGCGCAGACCGTCAAATGACTTGCCGCGGGTCTTGAGCATTTCGTCGGCGAAATACACCGTGCCGTAGCCGGTGGCTTCCGGGCGGATCAGCGAGCCGCCGAACGACAGGCCTTTGCCGGTGAACACGCTGGCCGCGTTGTTGGACAGCTTCTTGTACATGCCGGCCATGAAGCCCACCTCACGGCCACCCACGCCGATGTCGCCCGCTGGCACGTCGGTGTCGGGGCCGACGTGGCGGAACAGTTCCATCACGAAGGCCTGGCAAAAGCGCATGACTTCGGCGGGGCTCTTGCCCTTGGGGTCGAAGTCGGAGCCGCCCTTGCCGCCGCCCATGGGCAGCGTGGTCAGCGCGTTCTTGAAGGTCTGCTCGAAGGCCAGGAACTTCAGCACCGAGAGGTTGACCGACGGATGGAAGCGCAGGCCGCCCTTGTAGGGGCCAATGGCCATGCTGTGCTGGATGCGGTAGCCGCGGTTGACCTGCACGTCGCCGTGGTCGTTCACCCACGAGACGCGGAACATCACCACGCGCTCGGGCTCGACCAGGCGGTCCAGCAGGCCTTGCTCGGCGTATTTGGGGTGCGAGGCAATGAAGGGCCAGAGACTGTCCATCACCTCGGTGACGGCTTGCAGAAACTCGGGCTGGCCGGGGTTGCGCTGCTCGACGTGGGAGAGGAAGTCGTGAACCGAGGTGTATTTCATGTTTTCATGCTCCATTAAAGTGCATGAAATTATGCAGAATCGGCATTTCGGTACGCGAAAAGCGCTGTGACGGTGCGTTACGCCTTGTTCGGGTGCGTTTCGATTTGTAGATCCCCTGTGGCGGTGCACCGAGGAAGTGCGGTTGCTCAGCGACCGCGCAGGAACAGGCCGTCCAGTTCCTTCATGCTCACCTGCCGCCAGGTGGGCCGGCCGTGGTTGCACTGGTCGCTGCGTTGGGTGGTTTCCATCTGCCGAAGCAGGGCATTCATCTCGTCGAGCGTCAGGCGGCGGTTGGCCCGCACTGCGCCGTGGCAGGCCATGGTGGCCAGCAGCTCGTTGCGGGCGCGCTGCACCACGGTACTGGCGTCGTGCTGCGCCAGTTCGGCCAGCACGCTGCGCGCCAGTTCCACCGGGTCCCCCGCGCTCAGCGTGGTGGGCACCGCGCGCACCGCCAGCGTGCGTGGCGAGAAGGGCACCACCTCCAGGCCCAGTATGGCCAGCGCCACGCCCTGGTCTTCGGCGGTGGCCACTTCCTGTGGCGTGGCGGCGAAGGTGGCCGGGATCAGCAGGGGCTGGCTGGCCAGCTGTTCCTCGTCCATCTGCTGTTTCAGGCGCTCGTACACGATGCGTTCGTGCGCGGCGTGCATGTCCACCACCACCAGGCCCTGGGCGTTTTCGGCCAGGATGTAGACGCCCTGCAGTTGTGCGATGGCGCGGCCCAGCGGCCAGTCGCCGGGGGGGAGGTTGTTTGGAGAGCTGTCGCGTGCCTGGGCTTGTGCGAGGGCTTCGACAGGCTCAGCCCGAACGGGGTTGGAGGAGTGAGCTGGGGGGAAGGCGTCGGCAGAGCCGGTATCGCGGTTTTCCAACGACTTAGCCCGAACGGAATCTGCCGGGCCGCCGGGGGAAACAACCGTTCGGACTGAGCCTGTCGAAGCCCCCGCCGAACCCATGCCCCACAAGGCGCCCAGATCATTCACCCGATTCCCCACTTCGTCCGGGGGCGTGTAGCGCTGCAAGGGCAGGGTGTTCTGAGCCTCCCCCCAGCTGGACGGCAAACGGTTGGGTGTTGCACCGCCCATGCCTGCTGGCGAGACGCCAGGTGGCGTCGTCGTGCTTTGCTCGGTCCCCGGACTGGCCGCAGCCCCTGCTCGCGGCGCCGCGAGCGCGGTCTCGACGGCTTTTCGCACGCCGTGGTGCACCTCGCGGCTGTCGCGAAAGCGCACCTCGATCTTGGTCGGGTGCACGTTCACGTCCACCCGCGTCGGGTCGATGCCGATGAACAGCGCATACACCGGCTGGCGCTGTCCGTGCAGCACGTCCTCGTAGGCGCTGCGAGCGGCATGGGTGATGACCTTGTCGCGCACGAAACGCCCGTTCACATAGGCGAACTGCCAGTCGTTGCGCGAGCGCGCGGCATCGGGCACGCCGGCGAAGCCCCACACGCGCAGGCGCTGGGGGAAGCCGTCTTCCTCGGGGCGGCCCACGTCCAGCGGCCAGTCCACTGCCACGGCCTGCTCCACGAAATCGGCGCCGAGCACGTCGGACAGGCGCTGGCGCAGCGCGGCCATGGGGCCACCCGGGGCGCTCGCGGGAATGGCGCGCCACTGCGCCACCAGCTTGCCCTCGTGCCAGATGGCAAAGCCCACTTCCGGGCGGGCCAGCGCGTGGCGGCGCACGGCCTCGATGCAGTGGGCCAGCTCGGTGGCGTCGGTCTTGAGGAACTTGCGCCGCGCGGGTGTGGCGAAGAAGAGTTCGCGCACCTCCACGGTGGTGCCGGGTGTGCGGGCAGCGGCCTCCAGCTCGCCGCTGCGCCCGTCGAGCAGCCAGCCGTGCGACTCCTCGGCGGTCTCTACCCGGGTCAGCAGCGACACCTCGGCAATCGAGCAGATGGCGGCCAGCGCCTCGCCCCGGAAGCCCATGGTGTGCACCGACTCCAGGTCCGAGAGGCTGGCGATCTTGCTGGTGGCGTGGCGCTTGAGCGCGCTGGGCAGTTCGCTGCGCAGGATGCCGCAGCCGTTGTCTTCCACGCTGATGAGCCGCACGCCGCCGGCCTGCAGGCGCACGGTGATTTGCGTGGCGCCGGCGTCCAGCGCGTTGTCCACCAGTTCGCGCACGACAGAGGCGGGGCGCTCGACCACCTCGCCCGCGGCAATCTGGCTGATGAGTTCGTCCGGCAGTTCGCGGATCGGGCGGCGCTCGGCGCCGGAGAGGAGGGGGGATGGGCTGGCGGCAAGGGTCACCGGCAAATTGTAGGGGTGGGGGTGCAGCACAGGTGACCGGGTGGCGGGTGGCCGGGTTGGTTGAATTGATAAGTGGGCGTATCATTTTTCGTTTCGCCGACTGACGTGCGAGGAGACATGAACACACCCACCGAACACCCCATCCGCTGGCACGAACCCGGCACCAGCCGCGTGCCCTTCTGGGCCTATACCGACCCCGCCCTGTACCAGCGCGAGCTGGAGCGCCTGTTCTACGGCCCGCACTGGTGCTACGTGGGCCTGGCGGTCGAGATCCCGAACACGGGCGACTACAAGCTCAGCTGGGTCGGCGAGCGCCAGGTCATCATGGTGCGCGACCGCGTGGCGCCCAAGGAGCGCGCCACCGACCCCGGCATCCGCGTGGTGGAAAACCGCTGCGCCCACCGCGGCGTGCGCTTCTGCCAGCCGCCCATGGACGGGCAGGTGGGCAACGCGCGCAGCTTCGTCTGCCCCTACCACCAGTGGACCTACAAGCTCAACGGCGACCTGGCCGGCCTGCCCTTCAAGGACGGTGTGAAAGCGCAGGGTGCCGGGGGCGAATGCGTGCATGGCGGCATGCCCGAGGGCTTCGACATGCAGCAGAACGGCCTGACCAAGCTGCGCGTGGCGGTGCTGCACGGGCTCGTGTTCGCCACCTTCAGCGCCGATGCCGAGCCCCTGGAAGACTACCTGGGCCCGGCCGTCATGCCCTGGCTCGACCGCCTGTTCAAGGGCCGGCAGTTGCAGCTGCTGGGCTACAACCGCCAGCGCATTCCGGGCAACTGGAAGCTGATGATGGAAAACATCAAAGACCCGTACCACCCGGGCCTGCTGCACACCTGGTTCGTCACCTTCGGTCTGTGGCGCGCCGACCAGAAAAGCCGCATGGTGATGGACGCGCAGGGCCGCCACGCGGTGATGATCTCGCGCCGCAACGACGGCGGCCAGAGCGCCGTGACCGAGGGCGTGACCAGTTTCAAGGCCGACATGAAATTGCATGACGCGCGCCTGCTCGACGTGGTGCCCGAGCCCTGGTGGACCATCGACGACCCGCAGAACCCGGGCCAGACCATCACCCCCACCGTGACCATGATCACGCTGTTCCCCAGCGTCATCGTGCAGCAGCAGGTGAACTCGCTGAGCACACGCCACATCGTGCCGCGCGGCGCCGGTGAGTTCGACTTCGTGTGGACCCACATCGGCTTCACCGACGACACACCCGAGATGACGCAGCGCCGCCTGCGCCAGGCCAACCTGTTCGGCCCGGCCGGCTTCGTGAGCGCCGACGACGGCGAGG
>JAGXRS010000233.1 GCA_018335615.1 Hydrogenophaga sp.
TCACACCACAACACCAACGCCGTGGGCCTGCCGCAGTACCGGGTGGCACTGGCCGACCTGTTCGGGCTGCACTGAAGGCGGCGCCCTGAGCCGCCCGGGCGGTTCGCTGCGGCACTCGCCGCGCCGGCCGGCCCTGGCCACGGTCCCCGGCGCCATCTGCTACCCTCGACCGGATGCCCGCTTCTCCCGTTTCCGCCGCCGCGCCCGCGGCCATGTCGCCCGGCCTCATCGTTCTCGTGCTCTCGCTGCTGCTGGGCCTGCAGCCCTTGGCGACCGACCTGTACCTCCCGGCCCTGCCGGCGCTCACCGCGGGTTTCGGCGCCCCCATGCCGCAGGCGCAGCTCACGCTGACCGCGCTGTTGCTGGCCTTTGGCCTGTCGCAACTGGTCTGGGGGCCGCTATCGGACCGCTTCGGCCGCCGCCCGGTCCTGCTGCTGGGCATGGCGGCCTTCGTGGCAGCCTCGGTTGGCAGCAGCTTTGCACCCAGCATGGAACACCTGATCGCCTGGCGCGCCGTGCAGGGCATGGCCATGGGTGCCGGGGTGATGTGCGCGCGCGCCATCGTGCGCGACCTGTACGCGCCCACCGAAGGCGCCCGCATCATGTCCAAGGGGCTCACCGGCCTGGGCGTGATCGCCTGCGCCAGCGCGCCACTGGGTGGCCTGCTGTCCGACCTGTTCGGCTGGCGCGTGGCGCTGCTGGCGCTGGCGGTGTTCGGGGCGGTCACGCTGGCCGTGCTGGCCTGGCGCTTCGAGGAAACCCTGCCGAAGAAAAATCCGCAGGCGCTGCAGCCGCTCACGCTGCTGCGCACCTGGGGGCAGATCGCGCGCCACCCGACCTTCATTGCCTTTGCGCTGCTGGCCACCACCTCGTATGGCGGCCTGTTCACTTTCCTGGCCGCCTCGTCGTTCGTGTTCATCCAGGTGCTGGGCCTGAGCAAGACGGCCTACGGGCTGGTGATGATGTCGATGTCGCTCAGCTACATCGGCGGCACGCTGGCCTGCCGGCGCTTGCTGCTGCGCTTCGGCGTGCGCCGCACGGTGGCAATTGCCGGCGTGTTCACGCTCACCGGCGGCACCGCCATGGGCGTGATGGCGCTGATGGGCGTGCAGAACCTGTGGGCCATCATGGTCCCCTTCTACCTGTTCATGATGGGCCATGGCGTGCACCAGCCCTGCGGCCAGAGCGGTTCGGTCGGCCCGTTCCCGCAGGCCGCGGGCGCGGCCTCGGCCCTGAGCGGTTTCATGATGATGATCGTCGCGTTTGCCATGGGCGGCTGGCTGGGCAAAAGCCTGGCCGCCATTGGCGAGGGCTCGGGCACGGTGCTGCCCCTGACCAACGGCATCTGGCTCTGGAGCGTGCTGATCGCTGGCACCGCGTGGACGCTGGTCCAGCGGCACGGAGAAGCCCAGGCCCCACTCGTGCGCACCACCTCCGAACCCACGCCATGACGATGAGCGACGTGCCCGACACGGCAACACCGTGTGACCAGCCCGGCCCGGCGGCCGCCGTCGCCCCGTTGGGCGGCATGGGTCCCACACGACGGGGCTGTATCGCCCTGGCCGGCCCCACCGCCAGCGGCAAGAGCGCCGCGTCGCTGGTCATCGCCCGGCGCTGGCCGGTGGAGATCATCAGCGTGGACTCGGCCCTGGTCTACCGCGGCATGGACATCGGCACCGCCAAGCCCACGCCCGCGGAACGGGCCGAGGTGCCACACCACCTGATCGACATCCGCGATCCGCTGGACGCCTACAGCGCGGCGGCCTTCGTGTCCGACGCCAGCCGCCTGATCGGGGAGATCCAGGCGCGAGGCCGCACACCGCTGCTGGTAGGCGGCACGATGCTTTATTTCAAGGCGCTGATACAGGGCATGGACGACATGCCGAAGGCCGACGCCGGCGTACGCGAACGCATCGAAGCACAGGCCCGGGAGCGGGGATGGCCTGCGCTGCACGCCGCGCTGGCCCTTGTCGACCCCGCCACGGCGGCGCGCCTGTCGCCCAACGACTCGCAGCGCATCCAGCGAGCACTGGAGGTGTACGAGGTGAGCGGGCAACCCATCTCGACACTGCAGACGGGACAGGCGGGGGTGCACGACAGCCCGCTCGCGCCCGACCGACTGGTCTCGCTGGAGCCACAGGACCGGGCCTGGCTGCACGGCCGCATTGCCCAGCGGTTCGACGCCATGCTGGCCGACGGACTGGTCGGCGAAGTGCAGCGTCTGCGCGCGCGCGGCGACCTGCACATCGACTTGCCGTCCATGCGGTGTGTGGGCTACCGCCAGGTCTGGGAACTCCTGGACGCTGCGGGCCCGGGACCCCTGACACCGGCGCAACAGGCCTTGCTGCGCGAGCGCGGCGTGGCGGCCACGCGGCAGCTTGCCAAACGCCAGCTGACCTGGCTGCGTTCCATGCCACAGCGCCGGGTCATTGCCTGCGATGCGCCCGACGCCTTGGACCTTGTGCTCGAATCGGTGCGGGAGTTGATGGCCGCGTGAGGCGGCCACCAAAGCACCCACCGATGCCACCCCGACGTCCCCTCTGACGATCAGTCCCTCACACGCCCGTACACCCCGCCATGAGCCTCATCGTCCACCAGCTCGGCAAACGCTACGGCAACACCCCGGTGTTCAGCCAGGTGGATCTGCGGGTGGATCCGGGTGATTTCGTGGCCATCGTGGGCGAGTCGGGCGTGGGCAAGTCCAGCCTGCTGAACTGCCTGGCCGCGCTCGACGACTGGACCGAAGGCCGTATCGAGCATCAGGGCTCCGACCTGAGCCAGCTCGACGACACGCAGCGCGCCCACTGGCGGCGCCAGCACCTGGGCTTCGTGTTCCAGGCCTTCCATGTGCTGCCGCACCTGGACGTGACGCAGAACGTGGGCCTGCCGCTGCTGCTGCTGGGCCGCCCCGACCCGGCGCGGGTGCAGGCCATGCTGGACGCGGTGGGACTGGGCGATCTGGGCGGCCGGCTGCCGGCGCAGCTCTCGGGTGGACAGTTGCAACGGGTGGCGATTGCCCGCGCCCTGGTGCACCGCCCCAGCCTGCTGCTGGCCGACGAGCCCACCGGCAACCTCGACCCCGCCACCGCCGCCCAGGTGATGGACGTGCTGGAACAGCAGGCCGCCGAGAGCGGCGCCGCACTGGTGCTGGTGACCCACTCCAGCGCTGCGGCCTCGCGGGCGCGGCGCGTGCTGCACCTGAGCGCCCAAGGGCTGACGCCGTCCCCCGTGGGCATGGCGGGCTGAAGGCCGGTGCGCGCCGCAGCGCACGCAATGACGCATGCCGCACCGACGCGCGCGCAACCCTGCCCTAGGGTACAAAGAGCTTGTGCCGGCGGTGAACCCGCCCCTGGCTCATCCAGCCAGCATGTAACTTAAGTACAATTAGATATTGATTTCTAGGTAACTAAATTAGATTCATGGCCACCACTTCCGCACCCGTCGCCGCGCCCCTGGCGCTGGACCTCGTCATCTTCGGCGGGGTCGGCGACCTCTCCGTGCGCAAACTGCTGCCTGCGCTCTACATGGCGCACCTGCACGGCAACCTGAGCCTGCAGACCCGCATCCACGCACTGGGGCGCCAGGACTGGGACCGCACCGCCTTCCTCGCGTTCATCGAAGAAAAAGTGCCGGGCTTCATCGAACCCAAGGCGTTCACCGAAGCGGGCTGGCAGGGCTTTGTCGAACGCCTCAATTTCGTCAGCGTCGATGCCACCCAGGCGGCGGATTTCGACGCCCTGGGCCGAGCCTTGCAGGCGGGCTCCGACCGGGTCTATTACCTGGCCACCGCGCCCAGCCTGTTCACCGCCATCTGCGCCCACCTGGCCGGTGCAGGCCTCATCGACAGCCACTCACGCGTGGTGCTGGAAAAGCCACTGGGGCATGACCTGGCGTCCGCCCAGCGCATCAACGACGAAGTGGGCCAGTACTTCCAGGAACAGCAGATCTTCCGCATCGACCACTACCTGGGCAAGGAGACGGTGCAGAACCTCATGGTGCTGCGCTTCGGCAACACCATCTTCGAGCCGCTGTGGCGCAGCCCGTACATCAAGAGCGTGCAGATCACGGTGGCCGAATCGGTGGGCGTGGGCAGCCGCGCCGGCTTCTACGACGGCACCGGGGCCATGCGCGACATGATCCAGAACCACCTGCTGCAGCTGCTGTGCATCGTGGCCATGGAGCCCCCGGTATCACTCGACGCCGACGCTGTGCGCGACGAAAAACTCAAGGTGCTGCGCTCGCTGCGCCCCATGACGGTGGCCGACGTGGCACGCGACACGGTGCGCGGCCAGTACAGCGCGGGCGCCGCCAATGGCGATGCGGCGTTGGGCTACCTGCAGGAAGACAACATACCGCCGGGCAGCAGCACCGAAACCTTCGTGGCCTTGAAGGCCCACATCAACAACTGGCGCTGGGCCAATGTGCCGATCTTCCTGCGCACCGGCAAGCGCATGGCCGAGCGGCGTTCCGAGATCGTCATCGAGTTCGCCGACCTGCCCTTCACCATTTTCCAGGACTCGCCACGCCAGTCGGTCAACCGGCTCATGATCCGCCTGCAGCCCGAAGAGCATGTGCAGCTGCAGATGATGGCCAAGGAACCCGGCAGCGGCATGCGCCTGCGCCCGGTGCATCTGAACCTGGACCTGGAATCGGCCTTCTCTGAGCGCCGCGCCGAGGCCTACGAGCGCCTGCTGATGGATGTGATCAAAGGGCGGTTGACGCACTTCATGCGCCGCGACGAACTCGAAGCCGCCTGGACCTGGGTCGACCCCATCCTCGAAGGCTGGAAGTTGCTCAACGAAAGGCCCAAGGCCTACACCGCCGGCAGCTGGGGGCCGGCCGCCTCGTCGGCGCTCATGGCGCGGGAAAGTGGCGCGTGGGTGGAGGAGTCATGAAGACCGAACACGCGGGCGCCACACCCCTGGGCATCGCCGCCCACATCGCCGCGGCCCTGCGCGCCGCCATCGCCGCGCGCGGCCAGGCCAGCCTGGCGGTATCGGGCGGCAAGTCGCCCATCCCGCTGTTCGAGGCGCTGCGCGAGCAGGCACTGGACTGGTCGGCGGTGTCCGTGGTGCTGGTGGACGAACGTGTGGTCCCGCGCGACCATGCCGACAGCAACACCGCCCTGGTGGCGTGCCACCTGCTCCAGGGGCGGG
>JAGXRS010000234.1 GCA_018335615.1 Hydrogenophaga sp.
CCTGCCATCGCCATCTCCGAAGACATTCAACGCAAGGCCAGCGCCGATGCTTTGCAATTCGACCCCCGGCACGGCGCCGGCCGCGACGTGTTCGCCGCGCTGACGCGGCAGGTGGAGCGCCTCGACCGCTCCTTTCGGGACCTAGAGGGAGCCACCCCGTGAAAAACATCTGCATCTATGGGTTGGGGGCGGTTGGCGGGCTGTTGGCAGCTCGTCTGGCCGCCGCCGGAATCTCGGTGAGTGCGGTCGCCCGCGGTCACACACTGGCCGCCACGCGCGCCCGTGGTCTCGAACTGCGCGAGACGCTGGACGGTCAACCGGTGGTGACGCGCCACGCCATCACCGTGGCCGAACAACCGGCCGAACTCGGTGTTCAGGATCTGGTCATCGTGGCGGTCAAGACCACCGGGCTGGGGGGCGTGGCGCGCGACATCGCGCCTTTGCTCGGTTCGCACACCACCGTGCTGTCGGCGATGAACGGCGTGCCCTGGTGGTTTTTTCATGGCCTGGCGCCAACGCGCGCGCCGTTGCAGCTGACCAGCGTTGATCCGCAGGGCGCCATCTCCCAGGCGATCGCGCCGGCGCGGGTGGTGGGCTGTGTGACGCACCTGTCTGCCACGGTGCCCGAGCCGGGTGTGGTGCAGCACGTTGCCGGTCGGCGACTGGTGGTCGGTGAGCCCGCAGGAGGCACCAACACGCCGCGCTGCCAGCACACCATCGCGCTGCTGCGCCAAGCTGGTTTTGAAGTGGACGCAGCCGACTCGATTCAACGCGAAATCTGGTTCAAGCTGTGGGGCAACATGACGGTGAACCCCATCTCTGCGCTCACCGGTGCCACGGGCGACCGCATCGTCGCCGACGACTTCGTCCGCGCGTTCATGTCGCGCTGCATGCTGGAAGCGGCTGCCATTGGTCGGCGCATCGGTTTGCCTATTGACGCCGACCCTGAGGCGCGCCATGCCGTGACCCGGCAGCTCGGGGCGTTTCGTACCTCGATGCTGCAGGACGCTGAAGCCGGGAAGCCCTTGGAACTGGATGCCCTGGTTGGCGTGGTGGTGGAGATCGCGAGACAACTGGGAGTTGCCACACCACACATTGAGACTTTGCTGGGTCTTTCGCGACTGAAGGCGCGTGTGACAGGTCTCTACCCATGAGACCCTCATCGCTTCTCTTTGCCCTTGAACCTTGTGTGTCTCGTGTTTGGACTGCTGATCTGCCCCACCATCCGCGCCAGCTTGAGGTTGATGGGCTCGTCAACCATGGACCGAGAACGCGGCGCAGCTGCTGGGTATGTTGAGAGGTCGGCTATTGCTGCGGAACAGCCACCCGCCACCCCCATGCGGCAGGAAACCACCGTCCTGTGACCACCGCTGCGTGCCCACCGGTTCGGTAACGCCGGGCCGTGAGGTGAAGCGCCTCGCGCGCTTTATTCCCACCAACAGAAACGCCTGAGCGGTTGCCCGCTCAGGCGTTTCTGTTTGTCTCCTGGTCAGGATGGCTACATGGGGCCACGGCCGCTGATGACGCGCAGCAGCACGACAACAATGGCGATCACGAGCAGGACATGGATGAAACCGCCCATGGTGGTGGAGGTGACAAGACCCAGCAACCAAAGGACAAGAAGCACGACGGCGATGGTGTAAAGCATGGCAGTTCCTCGGGTCAGTGAAGACGGTAGATGGAAGGCGGTGCAGTGGCGAGCGCCTCAGCACACGCCCCTGGCGGGACCGTCAACGGTGGTGGCCGTTGCGGCTGAGCATGGCGAACAGGCCCATCAGGGTGGCGCCCACCGCCGCGGCAATCAGCATCGACTTGACGGGCTCGTCCTGGATGTAGTGCGTGGTGACGTCCTTTACGTGGTACGACCTTTCGCGCAGCTGGTCGGCGCTCTCGCGCACCAGGTCCATGCCGCGGTGTGCCAGGTCTTCGGTGTTGTGCGCCAGCTGTCGCAGCGTGTCGCCGGTTTGTGCGCGTGCTTCGCTCAGCGTGTCGGAGACGCGGTCGATGCCATGCTGCGCCGTGCGCGACGTGTCACGCGCGGCGTTTTCGGCGGCGCGCGTCAGGCTGGAGGTGTCGTTGCCAATGGAGGTGGACGAGTTCATGGTGGCCTTTCGAGTGGGTGGAACAAGAAAAAAACGGGGAAGGAGGGGCCGGTGCGTTCGTTCGGCCCCTGGGGGTCACTTCTTGTCGACCTGGTTGCCGATGACGCCGCCGATGGCGGCCCCGCCCAGCGTGCCGGCGGTGCTGCCGCCAGAGAGCACCGCGCCGCCGACGGCGCCTGCACCGGCACCGATGGCGGTGTTGCGGTCCCGCGTGCTCATGCCACTGCAGGCGGTGAGGCTTGCCACCAGGGTGAGGGCGCCCGCCAGAGCGATCCAGCGGGTGGGGGTGCGTGTCGTGGTTGTCATGACGGCTCCTTTGCAAAGAGTGAAAGATGGAGGGCGCGCGACCTGCACAGATGGCCCGCCGCGTCGCCCGCGCGGCGCTGGAGGTGCTGGGTCAAGGGGCGCGGTGGCGCGGTCGGCCTGGCACCGCCACGAAGGTCGATCGACGGGCTGGCCCATGGCCAGGTGGTGTCGGGTCGGCCCATGCGCCGCGGTGAACCCACAGTAGAGCGACGGGGTGGCCGGGTCTGTGCGCTGTCGCACAATGCAGCCCGCCCGTGGGGCGTATCGGGTGGCGGCGCACCGTGAGGGTGCGCCGCACGGTCACGTCAGAAAGCCGGGGGAGGGCGGCTCTGCCGCGCCGCGTCAGGTCAGTAGTGGGGCGGCAGTTCGTCGCGCGGGTCGCGCAGGCCCGCGCTGGCGCCGTCGCTGCCGCCCTGCTGGCGCAGGCGGCTGACCTCGCGCACCAGCAGCTCGATGGTTTCCTGCTGCCGGGCCACCAGCGCGTTCAGGGTGTCGAGCAGGTCATCGGCGTAGCTCGCCTTGATTTCCAGCTCGGTCAGCCGCTGCTCCAGCGCCTCGGTGGCGGGCGTGGCAGGCGTCGGATGGGGCGAAGGGGTGGCAGGGCTCATGGGCGTATTGGACACGAAGCGGTGGTGAGCGGGTTTCAGCCGGCGGGCTGCAGCCGCATGAAGCCGCCGAATTTGCCGGCCAGGTGGCCTTCGGCGTGTTCCAGCATGAAGTAGCGGAAAGCCTCGGCCGCGGGCGAGAGCAGCTTGGACAGGTTGTGCACCACGTTCCAGCCCCGCACGATGGGCGTGCCTTCGACGTCGAGCACGGCAATCAGCTGGTGCTCCAGTTCCAGGCCGATGGTGTGCAGCGACAGGAAGCTCAGGCCCATGCCGGCCATCACCGCCTGCTTGATGGTTTCGTTGCTGGCCATCTCCATCACCACGCGCGGCTCCATGCGCGACTTTTCCAGGAATTTTTCCATGGCGGCCCGGGTGCCCGAGCCGCGCTCGCGCAAGATGAAGCCGTAGGGCCGCAGGCTTTCCACCGTGGGGTGTCCGACCTTGAGCAACGGATGGTCGGTGGGCGCCACGAACACATGCGGGTGCGCCGCAAAGGGCTCGGCGCGGGTGGCGAGTTCGGTGGGCGGGCGGCCCATCACGGCGATGTCCACCTCGTTGGCCTGCAGCATCTTCACCAGCTGCTCGCGGTTGCCCACCGCCAGTCGGATCTCCACGCCCTCGTGCTCGCGGTGGAATTCGGCCAGCAGGCGGGGCAGAAAGTACTTCGCCGTGCTCACCATGCCGATGGTCAGCGTGCCCACCTCCAGGCGTTGCAGCCGGGCGGCGGCGTCCTCCGCGTCCTTCAGCGTGGCCAGCATCTTGCGGGCGTAGACCAGCATGTATTCGCCGGCGGTGGTCAGGGCCACCTGGCGGCCGGTGCGCTCGAAGAGCGGCAGACCGATGTGTCCCTCCAGCTCCTTCACCTGCATGGTCACGGCCGGTGGCGTGAGGTGCAGCACCTCGGCGGCGCGGGCAAAACTGAGCTGTCGCGCCACCTCCGTGAAAACCCTGAGCTGGCGGAAGGTGATGTTCTTCATTCAGTGAATGCTTAACTTAAAGTGAATTAAATGTGAATTTACCTTATTTAAGTGGCTGCCTATAGTCCGTCCATCACCCCCGGCCCGGGGGATTGGAAGAGGTGGCGACGATGTTGAAGGCCTTGATTTTTGATGTGGACGGCACCCTGGCCGACACCGAAAGCGTGCACCTGCAGGCTTTCAACCATGCCTTTGCGCAAGAGGGGTTCGACTGGCACTGGAACCTGGCGCACTACACCCGCCTGCTCGACATTTCCGGTGGCAAGGAGCGTCTGCTGCACCACTGGCAGCAGGTGAATCCCGATATTCACGAGCTGCACAGCGGGGCGGTGCAGGCCACCATCGACCGGTTGCACGAGATCAAGACGGCGTTTTACGAACAGGCCGTGAACGACGGTGCGGTGCAGCTGCGCCCCGGTGTGCTGGCGCTGATGGACGAGGCCCGCAGCCAGGGCCTGCAGCTGGCCATTGCCACCACCACCTCGCCGGTGAACATCGCGGCGTTGTTGCGCCGCGCCCTCGGGCCCGACTGGCGCAGCCAGTTCGTGGCGGTGGGCGACGCGAGCAACGCACCGCTGAAGAAGCCGCACCCGCAGGTCTACCAGAACGTGCTGA
>JAGXRS010000235.1 GCA_018335615.1 Hydrogenophaga sp.
CGGGCGGCGCCTGCCTGCGCAGGCGCTTTTCCGCAGCCCGCTCCCCTTTCCTGGACGCTTCTTTCATGCACTACTCTGTTTCCCACCACAAGCTCAAGCTCATCCTCGCTGCCCAGGGCATCAAGACCGGTGACGCCGGCGCCATCGATGCGCTGTTCGGCGGCAAGGACGGCTACTACTGGTATGGCACCGTGCGCGACATGTGCCCCGAGGGCAAGACGCTGTCGTGGGAGAACCAGTACGCCATGGTCAACGCCATCCAGGCGCACGAGAACGCCACGGCCGAGGAGGACGAGATGAAGCCGCAGGTGCCCAGCGCGGCCAACATCTCGGCGCTCTCGAAGCTGCTGGGCAACCCTATCTGAAACCGGCAGGTCGAGCGTGCCGCCTGGGAGACGGCCGGGTTTACCCTGATGGAGTATGGTATGGACCCTTCCGCAGGGCCTGCCCTGGCCTACGCGGCGTCCCCGTTCCCACAGGAGTACCTACCCATGGACCGTCGTTCCCTGATCCAGCATGCCGGCATCGCCGGGGTGCTGACCGCTGGCATCGCCCCCGCCGTGCACGCCCAGGCCGCCGTGCGCTGGCGCCTGGCGTCCAGCTTCCCCAAGTCGCTGCCCACCATCTTCGGCGCGGCCGAAAAATTCTCTGAGACCGTCAAAGCGCTTTCCGGCGGGCGGTTCGAGGTGTCGGTCCACGCCGCTGGCGAGCTCCTGCCCGCCTTCGGCGTGGTGGACGCGATCCAGAGCAACACGGTGGAAATGGCGCAAACCGCGCCCTACTACTTCACCGGCAAAGACGCCATCTTCGCCTTCGGCTGCGCCGTGCCCTTCGGCCTGACTGCCCGCCACATGGACGCGTGGATGGAACATGGCAACGGCCGCACGCTGCTCGACGCGTTCTACGCCAAGTTCAACATCGCCTCGATGAGCTGCGGCAACACCGGCACCCAGATGGGCGGCTGGTACCGCAAGGAAATCAACACCGTGGCCGACCTGAAGGGGCTGAAGATGCGCCTGGGCGGTGGCCTGTTTGGTGAAGCCATGGCCAAGCTGGGCGTGGTGGCGCAGAACCTGCCAGCGGGTGAGGTTTACCAAGCGCTCGAAAAGGGCACGCTGGACGCCACCGAATTCGTCGGCCCCTTCGACGACGAACGCCTGGGCTTCAACAAGGTGGCCCCGTTCTATTACTACCCCGGCTGGTGGGAAGGCGGCGCCGAGCTGGAGTTCTTCATCAACAAGAAGGCCTTCGATGCCCTGTCGGCCGAGAACAAGGCCATCGTGCGCGCCGCCGGTGCCGTGGCCGCGCGCGACATGACCGCCAAGTACGACGCACAGAACCCACCCGCCCTCAAGCGCCTGGTGGCCGCCGGCACGCAGCTCAAGCCGTTCAGCAAGGCGCTGATGGACGCGGGCTTCAAGGCTTCGATGGAGGTGTTTGCGGAACACGAGGCCAAGTCGCCCGAGTTCAAGAAGATCCACCAGGACATGCGCGCCTTCCAGCGCGAACAGATCCTGTGGAGCAAGTTCTCCGAGTGGCGCTACGACAGCTACATCGCCAACGCGAAGATCTGACACGTTCGGCGGCCCGGCCTGGCCGGGCAACCGCCTTCGGGCGGTTTTTTCATGCCCGTTTGAAGGGGCGCGGGCTGCGCCATCCACCGCCGGCCTGGCGCCGGCCAGCCACCACCGCACAAGAAACGGCGGCGGCTGCCGATACAGAGAAAAGTGCTCATTCAGCGCTTCCCATCCGTCCGGAGCCATCTTGTCCCTCGACCGTCCTGCCTTGCCCGGCGCGGGCACCCGCCTTGTTGGGTGCGCGCCTCAGCCTGTGTTCTCGAGCCTGTCACGCCCTGTGCAGGAAACCGCATGAACAGCAGCACCCGCGAGATCGCGCGCCAGCGTTTGCTGGCCGAACTGCAGATCCCCCTGGCCGAGCCCGATGGTGTGCTGGAGAGCCTGTCCCGTCTGGCCGCGCGCAGCCTGGCCTGCCGCTCGGCCATGGTGAACTTCATCAGCGCCAGCCGCCAGTGGTCTCAGGCCTTCACCTGCATGCCGGCCAACGTGCCGCGCCATGTGTCGTTCTGCACCCACACCATCGAGAGCGATGCGATCTTCGAGGTGCCCGACACACTGGACGACCCGCGCTTTGCCAACAGTCCGCTGGTGAAAGGAGCGCCGCACATCCGCTTCTACGCCGGTGTGCCCATCGGTCTGGACGGCTACCGCCTGGGTGCGCTGTGCGTGGTCGACGAAATCCCGCGCCGGCTCTCCGCCGACGACCGCCAGATGCTGCGCGACATCGCCGTGGCCGTCGAGCACTGGCTCAAAAGCCGGCGTGAACACCTTGTGCTGATGGAAAACGAGGAGCAGATGCGCGAGCGCCTGGAGGCCGAGGTGGCCCGGCGCACCGCCGAGCTGGAACAGGCGCGCCAGGTGGCCGAGGCCGCCAACACCGCCAAGAGCGCTTTCCTGGCCAACATGAGCCACGAGATCCGCACGCCCATGAACGGGGTGCTGGGCATCCTGGGCGTGCTGGAGCAGACGGCGCTGGACGCCGATCAACGCCAGCTCACCAGCACCATGAACGAGTCGGCCGCCGTTCTGCTCGGCCTGATCGACGACATCCTGGATTTCGCCAAGATCGAAGCCGGGCGCCTAGACCTCGAGGCGGCGCCGGTGGCGCTGGCGCACACGGTGGAAAGCGCTTGCGAAAGCCTGCTGGCCAGCGCCGCGGCGCGCGAGGTCTGGTTGCATGTGTTCGTGGACCCGGCCCTGCCGGCCCGCATCGAGGCCGACGCGGCGCGGCTGCGCCAGCTGCTGACCAACCTGCTGAGCAATGCCATCAAATTCTCCAGTGGCCGCTCCCTGCCTGGCCGGGTGTCGGTGCGGATGCTGGTCGACAGCACCGACCACCTGCGGCTGGAGGTGCAGGACAACGGTGTGGGCATCGCTCCGGAGGTGCTGCCGCGGCTGTTCCACCCCTTCGTGCAGGCCGAAGCCGACACCACGCGCCGCTTCGGCGGCAGTGGCCTGGGCCTGGTGATCTGCCAGCGCCTGGTGGCGGCCATGCAAGGCCACATCAGCGTGCAGTCCGCGCCGGGCGAGGGCTCCACTTTTTGCGTGCGCCTGCCGCTGCGGCCGCTGCCCGACCCAGTGGACGACTCTGCTGCCCGACCGCTCCAGGGCCAGGTGTGGCACTGGCAAGGCACGCAAGGCCCACACACCCACGACTGGCTCGCTTACCTGCGCTCAGCCGGTGCACAGGCTGTGCTGGACGGGCCGGGCAACCCATCAGAAGCAGACGACCCGCTGCCCGCCCACGCGCTGGGCCGCCTGCGCCTGAGCACCATCGGAGGCGCCGCGGCAGGTGCGGGCGCGCCCACGGTGATCCTGCACCGCGGGCAATGGCGGGCGCCGAAAGTGCGCTCGGCCGGCCTGATCCTGCTCGACGCCGACGCCCTGCGGCGCGAGGCCCTGCTGCAGGCGCTGGTGATGGCGACCCAGCCCGCGGACACGGCCCTGGCGACCCGGCAGAACAGCCCCACGGACGAGGCGCCGGACCACGCCACCCTCGGGTGGGCCGGCATGGACCCGGTGCTGGTGGCCGAAGACAACGAGGTCAACCGCCGGGTCATCGCCCGGCAGCTGGCCCTGCTGGGCCTGCCCGCGGTGATCGTGGAAGACGGACGACAGGCGCTCGACGCCTGGCACCAGGCGCGCGGGCGCTTCAGCCTGGTGCTGACCGACCTGCACATGCCGGGGCTCGACGGCTACGCCCTGTGCCAGGCCATCCGCACCGACAACGGCGTGAGCACCCCGGTGGTGGCGCTGACCGCCAACGCCTTGCGCGGCGAAGCCGAGCGCTGCCTGCGCGCGGGCATGGACGACTACATCAGCAAACCGGTGTCGCTGGAGCGGCTGACCAGCATCCTGCAGCGCTGGCTGCCCGCCGCTCCCCGGTCGCCCGCCAGCGAAAGCGCCGCGCCTTCACGGCCCGCACCGCAGGGGCTGGCAGCCCCCGAGACGGAGCCCCCCGATTTCGACCCCGAGGCACTGGTCCGGCTGATCGGCGCCGACCCGGCAGAACACGCCCAGGTGCGCCACATGTTCCTGCAATCGGCGGCCACCGCCGTGGAGGCGCTCGACCGCCACATCCGGCGGCAGGAGTGGGAGGACGTGATGAGCGTCGCCCACCGCCTCAAATCGTCTGCGGGAATGATCGGCGCCGCCCGCCTGGCGCACACGCTCAACGAGCTGGAGGCGGCCAGCCGCGCCCGCACGCACGAGCGGATCGAGGTGCTGGGCCACACGCTGCCCGACGTGTTTGCCCAGTTGCTGCGCGCCCTGGCGGACAACGCCGAACGGGCACCGGCAACCAGAGCATCCAAAGAGCTGCTGGCAGCCTGAGCGACCAGACGCCCTTCGCGCATCCCCGCTCAGTACCCCGCCACACGCCGCCACCGAGCCGCACGGGCAGGCGCCAGGTCCCACGCTCCCCGGAACCGATATACACTTCGCGCTGCTCCGGGGTGCACGGGCCGAAAGGTCCAGCGCTGAGATGGTCGAAAGACCGAACCCGTGAACTTGATCTGGCTAGTACCAGCGAAAGAAGAGCGCAGCCCACAGGGCATGCATCCGCCGACCCGTTGCACCGCAACCGGTCCGCCCACCGCCACGGTGGGCCGCGGTGCATGGTCTGGCGGGCGGTCTCCGGAGCATCCACCGCCCCAACAGGAGACCGCCGCCATGAACGCCCCCGACAAAATCCCCTTCGCCGACCAGTTCGCCCTCAGCCGCGAGCCCTTCCCTGCCTCGCGCAAGATCTACGTGCCCGGCTCGGATGAGAGCATCCGCGTGCCCATGCGCGAGATCGCCCTCACCAACGGCGAAACCGTGACGGTGTACGACACCTCCGGCCCCTACAGTGACCCGACGGCCGCCATCGACGTGCGCAAGGGCCTGGCCGATGTGCGCGGCCCCTGGATCGCCGCGCGCGGCGACACCGAAACCTACGAAGGCCGCCAGCGCGCCGCCCTGGACGACGGCATCAAGAACGAGGCCGCGCAGAACGGCACCACCATCGAGCGCATCGAGGCACTGCGCGCCGAGGCCGCCGGCCTGCAACGCACGCCACGCCGCGCCAGGAGCGGCGCCAACGTGACGCAGATGCACTACGCCCGCAAAGGCATCGTCACGCCCGAAATGGAATACGTGGCCCTGCGCGAGAACGGCAAGCGCGAGTGGATGCGCGAGTACCTGGGCGACCCGGCGCGCGAAGCCCGCCTGCGCGGCAACCCGATGGGCGCGCGCATTCCGGAGGTGTTCACGCCCGAGTTCGTGCGCGACGAGGTGGCGCGCGGGCGCGCCATCATCCCGGCCAACATCAACCACCCCGAGGTCGAGCCGATGGCCATCGGGCGCAACTTCGGCGTGAAGATCAACGCCAACATCGGCAACTCGGCCGTGACCTCCAGCATCGAGGAAGAAGTGGACAAGCTGGTGTGGGCGATCCGCTGGGGCGCCGACAACGTGATGGACCTGTCCACCGGCAAGAACATCCACACCACGCGTGACTGGATCGTGCGCAACAGCCCCGTGCCCATCGGCACGGTGCCGATCTACCAGGCGCTGGAAAAGGTGGGCGGCGTGGCCGAAGACCTCACCTGGGCGATCTACCGCGACACGCTGATCGAGCAGGCCGAACAGGGCGTGGACTACTTCACCATCCACGCCGGCGTGCGCCTGGCCTACATCCACCTCACCGCGC
>JAGXRS010000236.1 GCA_018335615.1 Hydrogenophaga sp.
GCCGCGCTTGCGGCGGCGGCGCTTTTCGGTGGCGCAGGTCTGGTCGTAGATGATGACCGTGGTGCCCTTGATCTCGCGGAACTCGCGTTGCACGGCGTCCAGCAGGTCGCGGTGCTGGATGGCGATGCCCGACGGCAGGCCGGACACACCCTCGTATTTCTCCGGCTCGTCGGTGACGATGGTGATCTTCACGGCGCCCTCGGCCCGCATGCTCTGCGCGATCTGCACCACGCTGTGGCCTTCGGGGCGCTCGCCCACCTGCTGGCCACCGGTCATGGCCACGGCGTCGTTGTAGAGCACCTTGTAGGTGATGTTCACACCGGCCGCGATGCTCTGGCGAATGGCCAGAATGCCGCTGTGGAAGTAGGTGCCGTCGCCCAGGTTGGCGAACATGTGCTGGTCGTTGGAAAACGGCTGCTGCCCGACCCAGGGCACGCCCTCGCCGCCCATCTGCGTGAAGCCGACCGTGGCGCGGTCCATCCAGATGGTCATGAAATGGCAGCCGATGCCGGCCATGGCACGCGAACCTTCGGGCACACGGGTGCTGGTGTTGTGCGGGCAACCCGAGCAGAACCAGGGCTGGCGCTCGGCACCTTCCACGCCCTGCGTCAGCAGGGTCTGCATGGACTGCTCCTGCGCGGTGAGGATGGCCAGCTGCGCATCGATGCGCGCCTGCACGTCCTCGGGCACGCCGATCTTCTTCAGCCGGCGCGCCACAGCGCGGGCGATGATGGCCGGGTTCAGGTCGGCATTGGCGCGCAGCAGCGTGTGGGCGCTCGGGTTGGGCATGCTCCATTCGCCGCCGGTGTGATCACCTTCGACCTCGTCGAACTTGCCCAGCACGTTGGGCCGCACGTCGGGGCGCCAGTTGTACAGCTCTTCCTTCAGCTGGTATTCGATGACCTGGCGCTTCTCTTCCACCACCAGAATCTCGCGCAGGCCGGTGGCGAATTCGCGCGTGGTCTGGGCTTCCAGCGGCCACACCACGCTCACCTTGTGCAGGCGCAGGCCGATGCGGCGACAGGTGGCGTCGTCCAGGCCCAGGTCCAGCAGGGCCTGGCGCGTGTCGTTGTAGGCCTTGCCGCTGGCGATCAGGCCGAAGCGGTCGTTCGGGCCTTCAATGACGTTGTGGTTCAGGCGGTTGGCCCGGATATACGCGAGCGCGGCGTACCACTTGTAGTCGAACAGGCGGGCTTCCTGGTCCAGCGCATGGTCGGGCCAGCGGATGTGCACACCGCCCGGCGGCATGGCGAACTCGGGAATCACGATGTCGACCCGCTCGGGGTCGATCATGGCGGTGGCACTGCTTTCCACGATCTCCTGGATCGTCTTCATGCCCGCCCACACGCCGCTGAAGCGGCTCATGGCGATGGCGTGCAGGCCCAGGTCCAGGATGTCCTGCACCGAGGCAGGGAAAAACACCGGCAGGCCGCAGGCCTTGAAGATGTGGTCGCTCTGGTGCGCGGCCGTGCTGCTCTTGGCCACATGGTCGTCACCCGCCACGGCGATCACGCCGCCCCAGGGTGTGGTGCCGGCCATGTTGGCGTGCTTGAACACGTCGGAACAGCGGTCCACGCCCGGGCCCTTGCCGTACCAGATGCCGAACACGCCATCGAACTTGTTGCTGCCCGGCGGGGCAAAACCCAGCTGCTGCGTGCCCCACAGCGCGGTGGCGGCCAGCTCTTCGTTCACACCGGGCTGGAAGACGATGTTCTGCGCCTTCAGGTAGGGCGCGGCCTTTTGCAGCGCCTGGTCGTAACCACCCAGCGGCGAGCCGCGGTAACCGCTGACGAAGCCCGCCGTGTTCTTGCCCTGCAACGCGTCGCGCTGGCGCTGCAGCATGGGCAGTTTCACCAGCGCCTGCACGCCACTCATGAAGGCGCGGCCATGGTCAAGGGAATACTTGTCGTCGAGCGTGACGGTCTCAAGCGCGCGGCGGATGTGCTCGGGCAGTGGGGCGTTCATCTTGTTGTCTCCTGCTGGGGTGGGCCGCCTGTTGACAGGACGGTTTCCGGGCGTTGGCACGCCCGCTTCAGTGTGCCGCACAGTGTATGGCCCGGTCGCTGACAGGTGTTTGCGTTTCGTGCCCCGAAAACCGCAAAAAGAGAACGAATATTTCTAGAATCCGGCCATTATGGAAACACTCGACCGATTTGACCTCGCCATCCTGCACGAACTGCAGAACGACGGCCGCCTGACCAACGCCGAACTCGCCCAGCGCGTCGGCCTGTCGGCGGCACCCTGCTGGCGCCGCGTGCGCGCGCTGGAAGAAGCGGGGTACATCACCGGCTACCGGGCCGAACTCAACCGCCACAAGATCGGCCTGGGCGTGCTGGCCTTCGTGCGGCTGGACGCCGAACGCAACAGCGGCGACGTGCTGCGGCAGATGGAAGCGGCGATCCAGACGATTCCCGAAATCGTGTCCTGCCACTACATCAGCGGCTCCGGCACCTTCGAGCTGCAGGTGGTGTGCCCGGACCTGGGCGAGTTCAGCCGCTTTGCGCGCGAGGTGCTGATCAACCTGCCGAACGTGAAAGACCTGCACACCAGCTTTTCGCTGGGCGAGGTGAAGTCGGCCGGGGTGCTGCCACTGGGACACCTGAATACAAAAGATGTAGTGGCAACACGCACGACCAAATCGTGAGGGGAGACCCGACGCTTCGTCGTCGCCATCAACCCATGGGCGAGGTGAGCGTTGCAAACTGTTGAATTTACGAGACTATCGCGGTAGAGAGACATGTAAAAAAACCGTACGATGGCAACTTATTGGCCTACAAAGCCCAAAATTGCCTAATTCAAAAGTTCTGCATGCCCCTCGGTCGTCTCCGTTCCACGCTGGATCGCCTGCCCACACGCTGGTCGGCGGGGTCGTGCGTGGTGCTGAGCGGCGTCGTTTGCCTATCGACGCCGGGGCTGGCCAGGGCCCATGCCGCAGCTGCCGCCGAGGCCCCCGGGGTACTTGCGCAGATCCAGACACTGGACCGCTTCGAAGCAGAACAGGAACGGCTGCGGCAGATCATGAGCAACCGGCCCGCGGCCTACGTGGACCGGGTGATGGAAGAAGGCAGCGACAACGGCGACCTGGCCGACATGGCGCCGGCCCCCCCTCCCCCCATGGGTCTGCGCAGCGCGCTGGCCGAAAGTCGCCTGGGCTGGACGGCGCAGAACCAGTCCGGGCAAAGCGCCCGCCATGAGGCCGAGCTGGGCCTGCGCCTGGAGTACCGGCTTGAATCCCTCAACCATGGCGAGTGGTCCCTGCAAGTCGACGCCCACCAGCAGAACAACAAGGGCAGCACACCGTCCGTTTTTCGCCCCGAGCCAGAGGGGCGTGCACAGCGCGTGACGCTTCGCAACCAGGGCTTTCCCGTCACGCCCTTTGTTTTTGCGGACACCGCCGTGGGCGACATTTCCAGCGAAGTGACCGACGGCCTGAGCCGCGGCCAGCGCGTCTCCCTGGGCAGCAGCACGGTGCGCGGCGCCAGCGTGCGCCTGTTCGGCCGCGGCTTCGACTTTCGCATCGGCCTGGGCGAACGCGGCCAGCTCACCGGCGGCCCGTACCCCGGCTTCGCGCGCTCCCAGGGCGAGCTGGCCTGGGCGGGCTACACCCACCGGCTGAGCCCCCAGCTCTACGCCGCCGTGCAGGCCAGCCTGGCGAGCCAGGTGCCGCAGCCCTTCGCTGGCACCGGTGCCGACACCGATGCCAGCGCGCGCACCGCCAGCGTGGTGGCCACCGTGGGCCATGGCCACACCCTGCGCCAGGACGGCGACATGCGCGCCCGGCTCACGCTGCTGAAGAGTGAACACCGCCTCGACACGGGCCAGCGCACACCCGCACACGGCGTCTTTGTGGAAGGCGGGCTGCAGTCCGGGCGATTCCAGCACGAAGCGGGGCTTTATGGCACGCAGCCCGACCTGCGTTTTGGCGACCGGATCGTGGCCACGGGCGCACGCGGGGTGTCCTGGCGCGTGGACCACAGCGACAACCCCCTGAACTGGGGCGCCGGCCTGGACCACGAGCACCAGCCCGCCACCAGCGCGCTGGGCAGCGCCTTCACGCGGTCCGGCATCAACGCCCACTGGCAGCACCGCATCGATCGCAACAACAGCTGGGGCGGCTACCTGCAGCACAGCCTGCAGCGATCCGAATCGCCCGCGGGCGAAGACGACGGCCAGCGCAGCCGCTACGGCAGCGTCTTCTATCAGACCCGCT
>JAGXRS010000237.1 GCA_018335615.1 Hydrogenophaga sp.
TCGGCAATGATTTTCTTAACACGTGCTTCGATATCGCTCATAAGTCCCTCTGAGGGTGGTTGAAATACAGACCGTCATTTTAGCCCGCCGGGAAATCGCTTCCCTCGGCTGCCCGCCGGACGGCTTTTGCGGCGTTGAGTCATCGTTTGCCGCGTGCTCAGGACATGAACATGCCGCCGTTGACGTGCAGTTCCTGCCCCGTCACGTAGCCCGCCTGCGGGCTCGCCAGATAAGCCACGGCGTGCGCAATGTCCGCTGGCTTGCCCAGATGGCCCAGGGGAATCTGGCCCAGCAGCGCCTTTTGCTGCTCTTCGGGCAGCGAGGCCGTCATGTCGGTGTCGATGAAACCCGGGGCCACGCAGTTGACCGTGATGTGGCGACTGCCCAGCTCACGGGCCAGCGCGCGCGTCATGCCCGCCACACCGGCCTTGGCGGCCGCGTAGTTGGCCTGTCCCGGGTTGCCGGCGGCGCCCACCACGCTGGTGATGCTGATGATGCGGCCGTAGCGCTGCTTCATCATCGGGCGGATCACGGCGCGGCTCATGCGAAACACGGCCTTGAGGTTGGTGTCGAGCACGGCGTCCCAGTCGTCATCCTTGAGACGCATGGCGAGCATGTCGCGCGTGATGCCTGCGTTGTTCACCAGCACCTGCAGGCCGCCGTGGGCCGTCACGATCTCGTCGATCAGCGCTTCGGCTGCCTGGGCATCGTTCACGTCGAGCCGGGCACCCCGGCAACCCTCGGCCGCACCACTCACACCCTGCAGGGCCGCGCCGATGCGGGCAGCACCCTCGTCACTCGTCGCGGTGCCGATCACGATCAGGCCGCGGGCGGTCAACTCATGAGCAATGGCCGCGCCAATGCCGCGCGACGCACCCGTGACCAGGGCCACCTGGCCCGCCAGTTTCTGTTCAGACATGTTTTCCTCTGTGCATCAGGCCAGCAGGGCCTGGACGTCCGCCAGCGAGGCGGGATCAAAAAGGGCCGCGCCGGTCAGGGCCGGGTCGATGCGCTTGACCATGCCGGCCAGCACCTTGCCCGGGCCGCACTCCACCAGCGTGTCCACGCCGCGCGCCTGGATGGCCTGCACGCACTCCACCCAGCGCACGGGGCCGAAAGCCTGGCGAAACAGGGCATCGCGGATTGCATCGGGGTCGGTCTGCACGCGCACATCGATGTTGTTCACGACCGGGATCTGGGGTGCGGCCAGCACGGTGGCGGCCAGCTGCTCTTTCAGCTTCTCCGCCGCCGGCTTCATCAAGCTGGAGTGGAACGGTGCCGACACCGGCAGCGGCAACGCGCGCTTGGCGCCTGCGGCCTTGAGCATTTCGCAGGCCTTTTCGACCGCGGCCTTGCTGCCCGCGATCACGGTCTGGACCGGATCGTTGAAGTTGACGGCCTCCACCACCTCGGCGCTGCCCGGGCCAAACGTGGCCTGCGCCTCGGCGCAACCGGTGATGACGCGGCCCGCGTCCATGCCCAGGATGGCGGCCATGGCGCCCGTGCCCACCGGCACGGCCTCCTGCATGGCGGCGGCGCGAAAGCGCACCAGGGGCGCGGCCTGGGCCAGCGACAGCACGCCCGAGGCCACCAGAGCCGAATACTCACCCAGCGAGTGGCCCGCCACCACGGACGGCAAGGACCCGCCTTCGGCGCGCCAGATGCGCCAGGCCACGACACCGGCCACCAGCATCACCGGCTGCGTGTTGGTGGTCAGCGCCAAGGCTTCCTTGGGGCCGCCGTGGATCAGCGCGCCCACGTCCTCGTTCAGCGCGTCAGAGGCCTCCTTCAGCGTTTCCAGCAGCACCGGATGATCGCCCCAGGCGTCCAGCATGCCCACGGCCTGCGAACCCTGGCCGGGAAAGACAAATGCAAAGTTCTTCATGGATTGCTTGTTCTAAGACTTCTTGTTCAGAGAAAAACCGAGACAGCGTCAGCAGACACCCGGGAGAGAGGCCGTGCAGTCTCAGAAATCCAGCAGCACCGAACCCCAGGTGAAGCCGCCGCCCACGCCTTCGAGCATCAGGGTGTCGCCGCGCTTCACCTGCCCGGAACGTACCGCGTGGTCCAGCGCCAGCGGGATCGACGCCGCCGAGGTGTTGCCGTGCTGGTCCACGGTGACCACCACCTTTTCCATGGGCAGCTTCAGCTTGCGCGCCGTGCTCTGCATGATGCGGATGTTGGCCTGGTGCGGAATCAGCCAGTCGATGTCGGCGGCTTCCCGGCCGGCCTTGGCCAGCGTTGCACGCGCCGTGTCTTCCAGCACGCCCACGGCGAGCTTGAACACGGCCTGACCGTCCATCTTGAGCAGCGGATCACCCAGGATCGCGCCACCCGACACATGGCCGGGCACGCACAAAATGCCGCTGTGCTTGCCGTCGGCGTGGATGTCGGTGGCGAGAATGCCAGGGATGTCGCTCGCTTCCACGACCACCGCACCCGCACCATCACCAAACAGCACACAGGTGGTGCGGTCGTTGAAATCCAGAATGCGGCTGAACACCTCTGAACCCACCACCAGCGCCTTGCTGGCCGTGCCGGTGGCGATCAGCGAGTGCGCCACCGTGAGCGCGTAGATGAAGCCGCTGCACACCGCCTGCACGTCGAAGACCGGGCAGCCAGCCATGCCGAGCTTGTGCTGCAGGATCGCGGCGGTGGACGGAAACACCATGTCGGGCGTGGAGGTCGCCACGATGATGAGGTCGATGTCTTGTGCCGCCACGCCGGCGGCCGACATGGCATGGCGGCAGGCATCGGCAGCCAGATCGCTGGCATACACGCCTTCGGCCGCGAAGTGCCGGGCCCGGATGCCGGTGCGCTCGACGATCCAGTCGTCGCTGGTTTCCACGCCGCGGCGGGCCAGCATGTCGACCATGTCGGCGTTGCTGAGGCGCCAGGGTGGCAGGCTGCTGCCGGTGCCGGTGATGCGGGCGAAGCGTGTCATGCGGGGACGGTGTGAAGAAACTCAGGGGGCAGAGATGCTGATCAGCTCGCTGGGCGCTGCCGCCGAGACGGGGGCAACGTGCTGGATGCGCTGGCGCACGTTGTCCAGCAAACGGTTGTGGGCCGCATCATAAGCCCGGCACAGCGCCTGCTCAAAAGCGAAGGCGTCGGCCGAGCCGTGGCTCTTGAACACCAGGCCCCGCAGCCCGAGCAGTGCCGCGCCGTTGTAGCGGCGGTGATCCACGCGTTTTTTAAAGGCAGATAGCACCGGATAAGCCACCATTGCGGCCGTTTTCGTGAGCATGTTGCGCGAGAACTCTTCACGAATGAAGCCGGCGATCATGGTAGCCAGCCCCTCGCTGGCTTTCAGCGCCACGTTGCCCACGAAGCCGTCGCACACCACGATATCGGTGGTGCCCTTGAAAATGTCGTCTCCCTCGACATTGCCGAAAAAGTTGATATCACCGCTGTTCGCCGCGTTTCTCAGCAAAATGCCGGCTTTTTTGATGACTTCGCTGCCTTTGATGACCTCCTCGCCCACATTGAGCAGGCCCACCGATGGCTCGTCGCGCCCGGTGGCCGCCGCCACTAGCGCCGAGGCCATCACGGCAAACTGCAGCAGGTGCTCGGCGGTGCAATCCACGTTGGCACCCAGGTCCAGCACGGTGGTGGCACCACCGCGGGCATTGGGCATCTGGGTGGCGATAGCAGGGCGATCGATGCCTTCCAGCGTCTTGAGCACGTAGCGGGCAATCGCCATCAAAGCGCCGGTGTTGCCCGCCGACACCGCGGCCTGGGCACGGCCGTCCTTCACCTGCGCGATGGCCACGCGCATGGACGAGTCCTTTTTGCGGCGCAGCGCCACCTCCACCGGGTCGTCCATCGTCACCACCTCGCTGGCAGGCACCACCGAGCAGCGGGGGTGATTCGCCACATGCGGCCAGGCCACGAAGGCGTCTGGTTTGCCCACCAGCAACAACTGGGCGGTCGGATGACTGGACAGAAACGCGGCACAGGCCGGCAGGGTCGCCGTCGGGCCCACATCTCCACCCATGCAATCCACAGCGACGGTGATCATGTCAACTTCCCCGTGCAGGCACCAACGGTGCCACAAGAACGAAAAAAGCCCGCATGCAGCATGCGGGCCTGTGCCTGCTCAAGCTGACAACCCCCTGCCGCGACACCGCGAAGAGGCTTGCCGTGCGCCGTCAACTCAGGCTTCGGACTTGTTTTTCAGCACTTGGCGGCCACGGTAGAAACCATTGGGGCTGATGTGGTGCCGCAGGTGCACTTCGCCGGTGGTGGGCTCCACGGCGATGCCGGGCACGTTCAAGGCGTTGTGCGAACGGTGCATGCCGCGCTTGGAAGGGGACTTTTTGTTCTGTTGAACAGCCATGGTGAGCTCCTGAAATCGGTTGGGTCAAACGGGGTGGCATCAATGGGAGTGGCACATACGCCAGAACGCCCTATCAACCAACTGTGGAAACATTCAACGCCTGCCCGCAGGCACAAGATGCAAGCAAGACTGGGCGCAAAGCCAAGCATTATAGCCCGAAGCAGAAACACGCCAGCACAACGCTGCAGAAGCTGTGGCTACTTCTTCAGCCTGGCCAGGTCCGCGAAGGGGTTCGGACGCTGCGGCGCGTCGTCAGCCGCGTCAATGCCAGGGTCGGCCGCCTGCATCACCACGGGCACCGGGCAGGTGTCGTGCATGGGCACCAGCGGCATTGCCATCAGCAGCTCGTCTTCCAGCAGATCGTGCAGGCTGGGCTGCGGCTCCAGTGCCAACAGATCTTCTTCGCAGTCGTCATCCAGCGCCGCCGCAGTGGCCTCGTCGGCAACAAAACGGAACCAGCGGTCCACCACCAGCGGCGTCTGCACCGGTCCCAGGCAGCGCTGGCAGGTCACGGGAATGGTGGTTTGCGCCTCCAGATGCAGCCAGGGGGCCGGGGCACCGCCGGTGGCGGCTGGCCGCATCTCACCACGAGCCGACCATTGCACCTGCAAATCGGGTGGCAAACCGTCGTGCGCCACCGCTTCGTTCGCCAGGCGCTCAAAACGCGCCAGCGGCTCGTCGGCCTGCAACGCGCCGTTTGCTTGCGCAAAGGCCCGCATGTCCAGCCGGTCGGCATTCCATGCCGGTTTGGGGTTTGCTTTCATGGCGGGAGTGTAAGGGCGATGCGATTGTTGGGCATCGCGAGCGCCGACACCTGGGTCTTCCGGAAATCCGGGGAAAATAGCCCGATGCCTTCCATGAATCCCCTCTTCGCCGCGCCGTCCGGGCGCACGCTCATCCTGGGCTCCACGTCGGTGTACCGCCGAGAACTGCTCGGCCGCCTGCGCATTGCGTTCGATGTGGCAAGTCCGCAAGTGGACGAAACCCCGCGTGCGAACGAAAAGCCCGCCGACCTTGCCCTTCGCCTGGCCCTGGCCAAGGCCCGCGATGTGGCACAACACCACCCGGCCGCCGTGGTGATCGGCAGCGACCAGGTGGCCGACCTGCACGGCGAACCGCTCGGCAAGCCCGGCACGCATGAACGCGCCGTGGCACAGCTGCAGCGCATGCGTGGGCAAACCGTCGTGTTTCAGACCGCACTGGCGGTGGTCTGCCTGGACAGCGGCTTTGAGCAAAGCGACCTCGCCGCCGTGCGCGTGGTGTTCCGCGACTTGAGCGACGACGAGATAGAGCGCTACCTGCGCGCCGAGCAACCGTACGACTGCGCCGGCAGCGCCAAAAGCGAAGGCCTGGGCATTGCGCTGCTGGAACGCATCGACAACGACGATCCCACCGCACTCGTGGGCCTCCCCCTGATCCGCACCTGCCAGCTCATTCGCGCTGCCGGCGTGGCCGTGCTGTGAGCGCCGCCCCCCTCTCACGCGGCAGGCTGTATCTGGTGCCCACGCCGCTGGACTTTGGCATGGCTCTGGCCGATGCACCCCCCCCCAGCCAGTGGCTGCCGACC
>JAGXRS010000238.1 GCA_018335615.1 Hydrogenophaga sp.
GAGCCGTGGATGGAGCCGCTGGCCTGGGGGCTGCCCGCGCTGAGTCTGGCGGTGCTGGTTTTTGCGGCTGGCTGGGCGAGCCACCCGGAGCGTGCGCTGGCCGCCGTGCTCCTGGCGATGATGCTGCTGGCCGTGTTCGGGCTGGTGCTGGTCGAGCAGCTGTTTCGCAACCTGTCCGAGGACGCGCTGTGGAGCGCCAAGCCCATTTGTCTGGGGCTGGCCGGCACCTTCCTTTACGACCTGTACCTGTTTTCCCAGGCGGTGCTGTTCAGCGGCATCGACCCGGACGCGTTGCACATCCGCGGCCTGGTGCACGCGGCGCTGATGCCTTTGCTGCTGCTGTCCACCACACGGCACCGCAACTGGATCGCCAAGATCCGGGTGTCGCGCCAGGTGGTGTTCCATTCGGCCAGCCTGTTGCTGGTGGGCGGCTACCTGCTCTTCATTGCGGGGGTGGGCTATTACGTGCGCTACTTTGGCAGCGACTGGGGTCGCGCCCTGCAGCTGGCGCTGTTCTTCATGGCCGTGGTGGCGCTGGCCGCGCTGGTGCTGTCGCAGTCCTTTCGCGCCCGCATGCGCGTGCTGCTGGGCAAGCATTTCTTTCGCTACCGCTACGACTACCGCGAGGAGTGGCTGAAGTTCACCCAGACCCTGTCCAGCCAGGCGGGCCCGCAGGACATGGGCCTGCACGTCATCCGCGGCCTGGCCGACATGCTGGAGAGCCCGGGTGGCGCCCTGTGGCTGCGCCGACCAGACGAGTCCAGCTTCCGCCAGATGGCGCGCTGGAACATGCCCCATGTCGGCGATGCCGAGCCGCAGGACTCCGCCCTGATGGGTTTCATGCAACGCACGGGCTGGGTGGTGAACCTGGCGGAGTACCGCGAGACGCCAGCGCGCTACGAGCACCTGGCGTTGCCGCCCTGGCTGGGCGCCCAGGCGCAGGCCTGGCTCCTGGTGCCCTTGTGGCTGGGCACGCAGCTGCTGGGCTTCGTGGTGCTGGCCAGCCCGCGCACCCGCATGGACGTGAACTGGGAGGTCAACGACCTGCTCAAGACCGCCGGGCGGCAGGCGGCGAGTTTCCTGGCGCAGATGCAGGCCACCGAGGCATTGCTCGAAGCGCGCAAGTTCGAGGCCTTCAGCCGCATGTCCGCTTTTGTCGTGCATGACCTCAAGAACATCGTGACCCAACTCTCTCTGATGATGAAAAACGCCAAGCGCCTGGGCCACAACCCCGAGTTTCAGGCCGACATGCTGATGACGGTGGAGAACTCGCTGGAGCGCATGCGCCAGCTCATGCTGCAGCTGCGCGAGGGCGCAGCGCCAGGCGGCAGCGCCGTGGGGGTGGACCTGGGCCGCATCGCGCAGTCGCTGGCCACCTCGGTCTCGCGCCGGGGCCGGCACCTGGAACTGCAGCTGGAACCGCGCGTGGCCACGCGCGGGCATGAAGAGCGGCTGGAGCGCGTGGTGGGGCACCTGGTCAACAACGCGCTCGACGCCACGGCCGCGCAGCAGCGGGTGTGGCTGAAGGTGCAGCGCTACGGCAGCCACGCGCGGGTGGAGGTGGGCGACAACGGGGCCGGCATGTCGGCGTCGTTTGTGCAGGAGCGCCTGTTCAAGCCCTTCCAGACCACCAAGGAAGCGGGCATGGGCATTGGCGCCTACGAGAGTTTTCAATACGTGCAGGAGCTGGGGGGAAAGGTCTCGGTTGACAGCCAGGAGGGCGTGGGCACCGTGGTCACGCTCCTGCTGCCGCTGATCGAGTCGTTCCAGCAGACGGACCTGCACACACTGGGGGAGGCATGAGTTCAGACAAACGCACGCAGGTGCTGATCGTCGAGGACGATCTGGCGCTGCAGAAACAGATCAAGTGGTCGCTCGATGCGTTCGACGCGGTCACCGCCGACGACCGCGAGAGCGCACTGAACCAGCTGCGCCGCCACGCGCCGCCGGTGGTGACGATGGACCTGGGCCTGCCGCCCGACGCCGATGGCACGGCCGAGGGCTTCCGGCTGCTGGAGCAGACACTGGCCGCCGCGCCCGACACCAAGGTGATCGTGCTCACGGGCCAGAACGGCGAGGCCAATGCGCTCAAGGCGGTGGCCATGGGCGCCTACGACTTCCTGGCCAAGCCCTTTGAGCCGGAGGTGCTCAACCTCACCATCGAGCGCGCCTTCCGGCTGCACGAGCTGCAGCGCGAGAACCAGCGGCTGCAGGCCATGCACCAGCCCGACGCACTCGGCGGGCTGGTCACGCGCGACCCGCAGGTGCTGCGCGTGTGCCGCACCATCGAGAAGGTGGCCAACAGCGGCGCCACCGTGATGCTGCTCGGCGAGAGCGGCACCGGCAAGGAGGTGCTCGCGCGCGGCCTGCACCAGTCGTCCAACCGCAAGGGCGAGCGCTTCGTGGCCATCAACTGCGCCGCCATTCCCGAGAACCTGCTGGAAAGCGAACTCTTCGGCTACGAGAAAGGCGCGTTCACCGGCGCGGCCAAGACCACCGTGGGCAAGATCGAGACGGCCCACCGCGGCACGCTCATGCTCGACGAGATCGGCGACCTGCCCATGCCCCTGCAGGCCAAGCTGCTGCGTTTTCTGCAAGAGCGCGTGATCGAGCGCGTGGGGGGGCGCCAGGAAATTCCGGTCGACGTGCGCATCGTCTGCGCCACCCACCAGGACCTGAAGCAGCTCACCACGGTGGCCCGGTTCCGGGAAGACCTGTACTACCGGCTGGCCGAGATCGTCGTGCAGATCCCGCCGCTGCGCGATCGCGTGGGTGACCCCGCCTTGCTGGCGCACGCCTTCGTGCGGCGCTTTTCGCAGGAGCAGAACCGGCGCAGCCTGTCCCTGTCGGAAGACGCCTTGCGTGCGATCGAGGTGCACCGCTGGCCCGGCAACATCCGCGAGCTGGAGAACTGCATCAAGCGGGCCGTGATCATGGCCGAGGGCAACCAGATCACCGCCGACGACCTGGGTCTGCCCCTGGGGCTGGAAGACGTGGCCGAGCCCTCGCTCGACCTGCGCGCGGTGCGCGACGAGGCCGAGAAGAAGGCCGTGATCGCGGCGCTGTCGCGCGCCAACGGCAACGTGCTCAAGGCCGCCGAGATGCTGGGCGTGAGCCGCCCGACCCTGTACGACCTGATGCACCGCCTCGGTCTGAAGTAAGCCATCCCCACCCCCTTCCAGGAGATTCCCATGAAACCCGTCCCCCTGCGCGTGTCCTTGCCCTGGCGTGCCGCGCCGATCACGCTGGCTGTTGCCCTCTTGCTCGGCGCCTGCGCCGACCGCGATCCGCAAAAAATGGTGGAGTCGGCGCGGGCCTATCTGGAGCAGGATGACCACCCGGCCGCCATCATCCAGCTCAAGAATGCCTTGCAGGAAAATCCCGAACTCGCCGAGGCGCGGATGCTGCTGGGCAAGGCGCTGTGGCTCAACGGCGACCCGGTGGGCGCCGAAACCGAGCTGCTCAAGGCCCGTGATCTCGGCCACCGCAGCGACGAACTGAGCATCCTGCTCGTGCGCACCCGGGTGGCACAGGGCCGGTTCCGCCAGGTCACCGACGAATTTGACCAGGTCGAGCTGGTGACGCCCGAGGCCAACGCCGATCTCAAGACCCTGATGGCCATCGCGTGGCGGCAGCAGGGCCGCCAGGATGCGTTTGAATCCCGTTTGCAAGCCGCGCTCGCGGCCAAGCCCGACCATGGGCCCGCCCTGGTGGAACAGGCCCGCTTCAAGGCGTCCCAGCAGGACTTCGACGGCGCGCTGGCGGTGCTGAACGGGGTGCTCACCGGTACCGGGTCCAGCGCCGAGTCGCTCAAGCTCAAGGGTGACATCCTGCTGTACGGGCACGGCGATCGCGCCGGCGCGCTCGAGGCCTACCGGGCCGCCACGGCCGCCTCGCCCCGCTACACCGACGCCCAGGCTGGCCTGGTGCGCGTGCTGTTGAGCCAGGACCAGGTGGAGCCCGCCGCAGCCGAGCTGGACAGGCTGAAGAAAATGGCCCCCGAACACCCGCAGACGCTGTATCTGCGGGCCCAGCTCGCGTTCCAGCAGCGCGATTACGCGGAGGCCCGGGAAGCCGCGCAGGCGCTGCTGAAGCTCACGCCCGACAGCCCCATGGCGCTGGAACTGGCCGCGGCCACCGAGTACCAGTTCAAGGCCTGGTCACAGGCCGAGCCCCTCGCCGTGCGTGCGCTGCAATCCTCGCCTCAGCTGCGGGTGGCGCGCCGTGTGCTGGTGATGACCTATCTGCGTTCGGGCCAGATGGACAAGGCGCTGGCGGCCCTGCCACCGGACATCGCGACCAGTCAGGACGCCAACATGCTCGCCGTTGCCGGCCAGGTGCACATGGTCCGGGGGGACACGGCCCTGGCCCAGCAGCTGTTCAGCCGGGCCGCCCAGCTCGACCCGGCCGACCCCTCCAAGCGCACGTCTCTGGCGGTCACCCAGCTGATGGCGGGCGAGTCGGATGTCGCACTCGATTCCCTGCGCGACATTGCCGCCACCGACTCGGGTGTGCTGGCCGACATGGCCCTGATCAATGCCCATCTGCAGAAAAAAGAGCTCGACCAGGCACTGGTGGCCATTGCCGACCTGGAGAAAAAGCGCGCCAGCGACCCCATGCCGGCGCAGCTGCGCGGCCGCGTGTTGCTGATGCGCAACGACCGCAGTGGTGCCCGGGCGGCCTTCGAGCGTGCCCTGTCGCTCGACGCCGATTACTTTGCCGCCACCAGCGCCCTGGCCGGGCTGGACGTGGCAGAAGGCAAACCCGAGGCTGCGCGCCAGCGCCTGGAAGCGGTGGCGCAGCGCAACCCGCGCCACACACAGGCGCTGCTGGTCCTGGCCGACCTCAACGCCAGCACCGGCGCCAGCAAGGACGTGGTGGCCGGGCAGATCCGCCAGGCGATCGACGCCGACCGCACCGACAAGGCCGCGCACGTGCGGCTGGTCGACCACTACCTGCGACACAACGACGCCCGGTCCGCACTGCAAGCGGCGCAGACCGCGGTGGCCGCGCTGCCGCAGTCACCCGAGGCACTGGACGCGCTCGGGCGCGCACAGACCGCCAACGGCGACATCCACCAGGCGCTGAGCAGCTTCAACAAGCTGGTGGGGCTGATGCCCCGCTCGCCGCTGCCTTTCCTGCGCCAGGCCAACACCCACATCGCCAACCAGAACACCGCCGCCGCCAGCCAGAGCCTGCGCAAGGCGCTGGAGCTGCAGCCCGACCTGTTGCTGGCCCAGCGTGGCCTGGTGGATCTCGCGCTGCAGGGCAAGCGGCCTGCCGACGCGTTGGCGGTGGCCCGGACCGTGCAGCAGCAGCGTCCCCGGGAGCCCATCGGCTTTGCCATGGAGGGCGACATCCAGGCCGCGGGCAGGAACTGGGATGGCGCGGGCGCCGCCTACCGCCAGGGGCTGAAGCTCGCGCCCGCGCCAGACCTGGCGATCAAGTTGCACACCGTGTTGCTGGCCCAGGGCAAGTCCGCCGAGGCCGAGCGGGTGGCCGCTGACTGGCTGAAGGCGCAACCGGGCGACGCCGCGTTCCTGCTCTACCTGGGCGACCGGGCAATTGCCAGCAACCAGCTGGCCGATGCGCAGCGCCATTACGAGCGGGTGGTCCAGGCCCATCCGCGCAACGCGCTGGCCCTGAACAACCTGGCCTGGGTGGCCGGTCGGCTGGGGCGTGACGATGCGGTGGCGCTGGCCGAACGGGCCAACGAACTGGCGCCGAACCAGCCCGCTTACATGGACACGCTGGCCGTGCTGCTGTCCGAGCGCAACGAAGTCGCCCGCGCCCTGGCGCTGCAGAAGAAGGTGGTGGAACTGGAGCCGAACGCAGCGCTCTTCAAGCTCAGCCTGGCGCGCATCCACCTGAAGGCCGGGGACAAGGCCGCCGCCGAGCCTTTGCTCGCGGAGTTGGCGGCGCTGGGCGACCGCTTTGGCGGTCAGGCCGAGGTGCGCAAGCTGCGGGAGGGCCTGTGACTGTCGGGAAACTTGACAAGGTTCCGTCTGGTCTTGTGAGGCCCCTTGCGTAATCCTTATGAATCAATTGCTTAGGTGCACATGCCGGTGTGGGCAAGCTTCTTGCTGTCCCACCTGTGTTCACCCGCTGTGTACGTCTTGAAGACGTGTCGGCAGGCTCGACGCCTGGATTCCTTTCGATTTTTCATCCGCTGCAGACCATGACCGAACCGAACCCTTCCCCCCCAGCGATGGCCCCCGTTTCCTCACCGTCCGGCGAGGCCGGTCTGAGCCGCCGGCGCCTGGTTCGGGCGGGTCTGGCGGCCACACCTGTCATGGCAGCACTCAAGAGCAATTCGGTGCTGGCGGGGGACCATTCCTGTATCCGACCCTCAACCTTTTCCTCGCTCACGGCGGCCCACATGCGGATCAGCCGTGGCCGTGAGATCCAGGCCGACTTCCATTGCCGCTCCCAGGCCTACTGGAAAGACAGCGATCTCGGGCTGCCCCCGGGCTTCAAGGATCAGCGCTTCCTGGCCCCCGGCCTGGGCTTCCATGCGAATCCACGCGACAGGTACAGCCGCCTGACATTCCAGCAGGTGCTGGAGATCCAGGGAAATCCCCATAACGCGGCACTGGCCCGGCACGTCGTGGCGGCCTACCTGTCCGCCGTGTCGGTGCAGGACGACCCGGGGCGGGTGCTGCTGACCCGCAGCCAGTGCAACGCGATCTGGAACGGCCAGGGCTTCTGGGCGCCGTTCGCCGGCGCCCACTGGACGCCCGACCAGACCCTGCACTACCTGGACACGGTGTTTGGCTCGGCCTTCCTGTGAGCATGGGTGCAGCACCTGTTCTGGCGCACCTGGACCGTTCGGCCGACTTCGTGGTCAAGGTCTGGGCCGACGGGGCCGTGGTCTACGACGAGGCCGACGGCAGCCTGCAGGCGCTCAACCCGGTCGCGGGCGAAGCCTTCCAGCGCCTGCTGGAGCAGCCGGGTCTGAGCCCCACGGCGCTGGGTCGCCTGCTGCTGCAGGAAGAACCGGACGCCGAGGACTTGCGCCTGGTGGCCGACCTGCTGCGGGAATTCGAGTCCCTGGGCCTGTGGGAGCGAGCACCCGCGTGACCTCCATTCGCACCCTGTCCCAGCTGTCGCGAGACGGGTTGAAGCGCCGCCTGGGCTCAGAAGGCATCCGGTTGCGCGTGCCGCCCTTCGTGGTGCACATCCGCAGCCCGATCCCGGTCGTGGCGCAAGGCCTTTACCAGCTCTATGGCGATCACGAGTGGCTTGACGACGACACCGGCTTCGTCGACTTTCATGTCGCGGTGCAGCCGCGCCGCCGCTGGTTCCGTCCCTTGTGCGTGTTCGAGTTTGACGGCTTCCAGCCTTTCACGCCGCTGGCCTGTGGCGAAGCCTTTGCTTTTCTGGAGTGGGGCCTGAACTGGTGTGTCACCGGCCACTGCCACACCCTGTTGACCATTCACTCGGCGGTGCTGGAAAAAAACGGCCGTGTGCTGGTGATGCCGGCGCCACCGGGCTCGGGCAAAAGCACGCTGTGCGCGGCGCTCATGCTGCAGGGCTGGCGCCTGTTGTCCGATGAAATGGCCTTGCTCGACCCGCAGTCCGGGCATGTGGTGCCCGCGCCGCGACCGGTGAGTTTGAAGAACCAGTCCATCGACGTGGTGCGCCGGCTCGCGCCCGATGCGGTGATCGGCCCAGTGGCCCGCGACACCCTGAAGGGCACGGTGGCGCACCTGCGTGCCTCCGACGACAGCCTGGCGCGTGCCGGCGTCAGCGCACCGCCGGCCTGGGTCGTGTTCCCCCGGTACCAGCACGCGGCCCCGTTGAATGTCGAGCCGCGGCCCAAGGCGCGTGCGCTGGTGGAGCTCGCGTCCAACAGTTTCAACCACCATGTGCACGGGCGGACGGGGTTCGAGGCGCTGGCGCAGCTGGTGGACCGTTCGCAATGTTTCGATCTGCAGTACGGCCATCTGCCCGAGGCGCTGGCCTGGTTCGATGCGCTGGAGGCCGGTGCATGAGCCTGCCCTCGCTGGACCTGCTCGTCAACGCGCTGCAGCAGCCGGCGTCGCTCGCGGGCCTGAGTCTGTCGCAGTGGGATCTGCTCGTGCGCCAGGCGCGGCAGGCCGATCTGCTGGCGCGGCTGGGCGCGGGCGCGCAGGAGGCGGGTAGCTGGGCGGCCATTCCCGCCGCCCCGCGCATGCACCTGGCGTCTGCGCTGCAGCTGGCCGCACGCCAGCATGTGGAGCTGCGGCACGAGGTGAGGGCGATCGAACGGGCGCTGCGCCCCACGGGCGTGCCGCTGGTCCTGCTCAAAGGTGCCGCCTACGTGCAGACCGGACTGCGCGCAGCGCAGGGGCGCATGGTGTCCGACGTGGACATTCTGGTGCCGCGCGAACAGCTGGCCGAGGTCGAGTCGGCCCTGATGATGGCCGGCTGGGTGTCCACCCAACGCAATGCCTACGACCAGCTCTATTACCGGACCTGGATGCACGAGTTGCCGCCGTTGCGCCACATGAAGCGCGGCTCCGTGCTCGACGTGCACCATGCCATCCTGCCGCCCACGGCCCGCTACAAGCCCGACACCGGGCTGTTGTTGCGCGCGGCGCGGGCCACCGGAGCGGACGAACGTGTGTTCGTGCTGGCGCCGGTCGACATGGTGCTGCACAGTGCCGCGCACCTCTTTCACGAAGGCGAGCTGGACTTGGGCCTGCGGGGCCTGCTGGACCTCGATGCCCTGTTGCGCGAGCTCGGGCAGGAGCCCGGTTTCTGGCTCGAACTGATTCACCGCGCGCACCAGCTCGATCTGGAACGCCCGCTCTTCCATGCCCTTCGGTACACCCACTGGATGGTGGGCACCCCCCACCCGGATGCCACCGTGCACGCCTTGCAGGCCAGTCCGCGCGTGCGCATGCCGCGTCTGCAACAACGGGTGCTGGACGCGCTGTATCTGCGCGGCCTGCGCCCGGAGCACGCCTCCACATCCGATGCGTGGACGCCGCTTGCCCGTTCACTGCTGTACCTGCGCGGGCACTGGCTGCGCATGCCGCCCGGCTTGCTCGCCGGGCACTTGCTGCGCAAGCTGGGCGCCGTGGTCCGTGGTGAGAGGGCCTCCCATGCCAGCACCGCTTAGGGCCCGCGTTGTCGCCCTGCTGATGTTGCTCGTGCATGCGCTGGCCGCGCCCGCGTCCGCCGGTCTGGCCGACACCGTGGCACGCGTCAAACCCTCGGTGGTGATCGTGGGCACCTTTCGCGCCACCGACAGCCCGCGCTTTCAGCTGCGTGGCACGGGGTTTCTGGTGGGCGACGGCCAGCGTGTGGTCACCAACGCCCATGTGCTGCCCGACGGCCCGGCCAGCCCGGGCGAGCCCGCTTTGGTGGTGCAGGTGCGCACCGGCGCTGGCGAGTGGCAGGTGCGGGCGGCCACGCTGGTGGGGCGCGACGATGCGCGCGACCTGGCCTTGCTGCACATGGCCGGTGCTACCGGCCCGGCGCTCCGGCTGGGCGACTCTGCCCGCGTGCGCGAAGGCGACTCGCTGGCCTTCACCGGCTTCCCGATCGGGGGCGTGCTGGGCTTTGCCCCGGTGACCCACCGCGCCCTGGTGTCGTCGATCACGGCGGCCGCGCTGCCCAGCCCGTCGGCCCATCGGCTGAAGGAGCAGGCCATTCGCAGCCTGCGCCAGGGCAGTTTCAACATCTTCCAGCTGGACGCGACCGCCTACCCCGGCAACAGCGGCGGCCCGCTGTTCCATCCCGACACGGGCGAGGTGGTGGGTGTCATGAACATGGTGCTGATCAAGGGCACGCGCGAATCCGCCCTCAGCCAGCCCTCCGGCCTGTCCTATGCCATTCCCGTGCGGCACGTGCATGAGCTGCTGAAACGCCACCCTTGAGCCGGCAGGGGCGCAGGAGCGTGCGCCCCTGCCGGCTCGGCGCCTGCCCGGGCGGTGC
>JAGXRS010000239.1 GCA_018335615.1 Hydrogenophaga sp.
CGTGTTCTTGAGCAGCTCCATGGACAGATGATGCGGGGTACCGACGCCAGGCGAGGCGTAGTTCAACTTGCCGGGCGATTGTTTGGCGGCCGTCACCAGATCGCCAGCCGACGTGAACCCCGTGCGTGGATGGGTGACCAAAAGCAACTGGCCCCAGCTGGTGCGGGCAACGGGCACCAGATCCCTGAGCGGATCGAATGACAGGTTGGGGTATAGGCTGCGGTTCATGACCAGTGTGTTCACACTGACGAGCAGCGTTGACCCGTCGGGCGCTGCGCGCACCACATTTTCTGTTCCGATGTTGCCCGACGCACCCGGACGGTTGTCGACCATGACCGGGCGACCCATGCGTTCCGACAGTTGGGGCCCTATCGTGCGAGCGATCAGGTCGATCCCCGTTCCGGGCGTGAAGGGCACGACCAAGCGGATCGGCCCGGTGTTGGGCGTCTGCGCCACCGCGGGCAGTGCAGCCGTCAAGCCCAGGGCCAAGCCGGTCGCCAGCAACCAGCGCCGTGCGTTGAAGGGGGATGCATGCATGAAACGTCTCCTTAGATTGTTAGCATGCAAACAATTTTGATCCAGATCAATCGGCCTTGGCATCCATACAATCCCTAGCATGCAGACCTCTGATCGGCCTTTGTTCGAACCTTTGCAGCCGATGTATGCCCGCCCGGGTTTTCTGTTGCGCCGAGCGCACCAGATATCCGCCGCTGTGTTTGAGTCCCACTGCGCGGCGCTGGGTTTGACGCAGGCACAGTACGGAACGATGACGGTACTGGCCAACGCGCCCGGCCTGGATCAGACGCGGCTGGCAAGGGCCCTGGCGTTCGACAAAGTCACGGTGCTGCGTGTCATCCGGGGACTGTGTGACCGGGGCCTGGTGCATCGCGCCACATCAGCGGAAAACAAACGGCAGCTGGCGTTGGAACTGACCGACCAGGGCTGGGCGGTGCTGCAGGCGGCTCAGCCATTGGCCAGTGCGGCCCATCAACAGTTGATCGGCCCGTTGAATGCGAAGGAAACGAAAGAGTTCGTGCGCTTGCTTCAGAAACTGAACAGTGGTCTGGCTGACAGCGCCAGAGCGCCCTTTCAGCCTTTGTGACCTCTTGGACAGTTTCATGTGGCGGCAGGGCTGCAGGCAGACGTGGCGTCTGTCTCACGGTCTGTGGAATGTCCAAAAAGCGCCGCGCGCAGGCACACCCCGCAGACATAGATGTTGGATAAAAGCGGCGGCAAATGCGGCACAGCGGTCCTCCGTATCGCGGTTTCGACGGGAAAGAACGCCGACTTCTGATCTGCGTCAGTCGTCCCGGGTTGGTTAAGATAATCTCAACCGGTCGGTCACCCTGCCGCAGAACCCTGCCGGAGTGTCTCCAGCAGGCAGTGCGAAAAATACTCGGCTGCCGGTGACAGCGGCACCTCGGGGCGGCTCAGCAGCAAGACCTCCAGCTCGCAGGGGAACAGCTGGCGTGTCGGGACGGGAACGATGCCCCGCGCCTCGGGGTGTGCCAGCAGGGGTTCCGGCACGATGCCGATCGCGTTGCCGTGGCGCAGCAAGGCCAGGCCCGCCAGCGTTTCGCAGCTGATGATGTTCCGGGGCAGGGCCACACCCGCTGCCCGGAACATGGCGGCGTGGCGATTGCCGGGTACGTCCTGGATGGGGGCCGTGTGCATCCACTCGTGCTCCACCATGGCCCGGGCGGTCGGGTTTTCAAGAATGGGATGTCCGGCCCGGACGGCTAGGCGCTGGGCAACGGTCATCACATGGGTGCAAGCGAATTCCTGACTGGAGGTTTCCCCGGCATCGGCCGCGACGAGCGCCAGGTCAAGGGAGCCATCGCGCAGGCGGGGCAGGGCGCGTGACATCAGGCCATCGATCACCTGCAGTTGCACATGCTGGTAGCGCTGGCGAAACCAGCTGAGGGTGGGACCCAGCGCGGTGAGCGTGGCGTACGGCGTGATGGCCACGCGGATGATGCCCTCGTCGCCCCCGTGCGTCTGCTTCAGGTCATCTCGCGCCAGCTCGATCTGCCGCACCACCAGGCGCGCGCGCAGCAACAGCCGTTCGCCGTCGGGCGTGAGCACCACACCGCGCGAACTGCGGACGAGCAAGGACACGCCGCACTCCTCCTCCAGCTGTTTGAGCGACTTGGTGACCGCCGCCTGAGAGAGGCACAAGTCGCGCGCAGCCGCCCGGATACCCCCGTGATCGACCACGGCGACCAGTGCCTGGAGTTGGTGAAATTTCATGAATTCATCCTTTGACGCGACAACTGTACGGGAAAACCCTTGCTATCACTTTACCCCTAGTTTCTTCCAGTCTGGACCGAACTTCACAAACAGATTGTTGATTTTAAACATTAAATAGAAATTACTCTGTAGTTAGTGTGAAAACCAAAAGTGTTCATGAAAGCAATAAGTTGCCTTACGGTTTTCAGGTGTCGTTCCTAGAATTTGGCCAACTTCACAGCGACTCGCCCCATGCAAAACCTGCCTTCAGCCCTTCGGGATCGACTGGACACGTTCATCCAGATCCGCCGAGATATCCACGCCCATCCGGAACTGGGACTCAGCGAGTTCCGCACATCGGAGCTGATTGCCAGCAAGCTGACCGAGTGGGGTTACGAGGTCACGCGGGGCCTGGCCGGCACGGGACTGGTGGGACAGCTGCGCCGGGGCGGCGGCACCCGACGCCTGGGCCTGCGTGCCGACATGGACGCGCTGCCGATCCAGGAGACAACGGGCCTGGCCCATGCCAGTCGCCACGACGGCGTGATGCACGCCTGCGGACACGATGGGCACACCGCCATGCTGCTGGCCGCGGCCGAACACCTGGCGCTGCACGGCCAGTTCAGCGGCACACTGAACCTGATCTTCCAGCCGGCCGAAGAGCACCCCGGCGGGGCGCAGCTGATGATTCAGGACGGCCTGTTCGAGCGGTTCCCCTGCGACGCGGTGTACGCCATGCACAACATGCCCGGCGTGCCCCAGGGCCACCTGGTGTTTGTCGACGGTGCCGCCATGGCGTCATCGGACGACGTGACGATCCACCTCAAGGGCCAGGGAGGCCACGGCGCCATGCCACACCGGGCGAACGATCCGATCGTGGCGGCGGCCAGCATCGTGATGGCGTTGCAGACCATCGTCTCGCGCAACGTCGACCCCCTCCAGACGGCGGTGGTCACGGTGGGCGCCATCCATGCGGGCACCGCCAACAACGTCATCCCGGCCCAGGTCACGCTGGAGCTGAGCGTGCGCGCACTGGACCGCGACGTGCGTGACCTGCTGGAAGCGCGCATTCGCACGCTGGTGCAGGCCCAGGCGGAGGGTTTTGGCGTACAGGCCGAGCTGCTCTACAAGCGCGACTACCCGGTGCTGGTGAACACGCCGGCTGAAACGCAGCTGGCGCGCGAGGTGGGCCTGCAGCTGCTCGGTGCCGGGCAAGTGGTGGCCCATGGACGAGCGCTCACCGGCAGCGAAGACTTTGCCTTCATGCTCGACCACTGCCCGGGCAGCTACCTGATGATCGGCAACGGCGCGGGCGAAGGCTCGTGCATGGTGCACAACCCGGGCTACGACTTCAACGACGACAACATCGGCGTGGGCGCTGCGTTCTGGGCGGCCCTCACCGAACGCTTTCTGCAGGAGGGCGCACCCGCCAGCCCCCCTTGATCGGCATTCCCACGCCCCTGCGCACGCCATCCTTTTCACCGTCCCGTTTCGCCCGACCCACATCCCCCAAGAGGAGACATCCATGCACATCAACCGCCGTACCGCCATCGCCCACAGCGCCGCCATCATGGGCTGGCTGGCCGCTGGCATTCCCATCACCGCCGCTGCCCAGCAAAAGAAGGTGCTGAACATCGCCCTGTTCCCGGAGCCGAACTCGCTGGTGGCCGGTGCGGGCTCCACCGGCCCTGCGCAGACGGTGGTGGGCAACCTCTACGACTGCCTGCTGCGCTTTGACGAGAACCTCAAGGCCCAGCCGCAGCTCGCCACCGAGTGGAGCACCAGCGCGGACCAGCTGACCTACACCTTCCAGCTGAAGAAGGGTGTGAAGTGGCACGACGGCAAGCCCTTCACCGCCGACGACGTGGTGTTCACCTTCGACAAGTTCCTGCGCCACTACCAGCCGCGCGTGCGCATCGCCATGGGTTCGGTCGAGAGCGTGAAGGCGGTGGACCCCCACACCGTGGTGTTCAAGCTGCACACGCCTTTCCCGGCATTCCTGACGCTGATGGACGCCAGCTCCTCGCCCATCGTCCCCCGTCACCAGCTCGCCGACGCCGACCTCACCAAGCCGCTGACCGTGCCACCCGTGGGCACCGGCCCCTTCAAGCTGAAGGAATGGCAGCGCGGCGCGTTCATCCACCTGGAGAAGAACACCGATTACCACATGGCCGGCCTGCCCGCCATCGACAACGTCTACTGGCACATCATTCCCGACGCCGCATCGCGGGCTGCTGCCTTCGAGTCCGGCAAGGTGGACGTGCTGCCCGGCGGCACAGCCGAGTATTTCGACGTGGCACGCCTGGCCAAACTGCCAGGCGTGGAAGTCACCACCAAGGGCTGGGAGAAGTTCTCGCCCTTTGCCTGGCTGTGGATGAACCACCGCAACCCGCTGTTCCAGAACCTCAAGCTGCGCCAGGCCGTGCTGCATGCAATCGACCGCCCCGCCATGGCCAAGGTGATCTGGCACGGCTACGCCACGCCGGCCACCGGCCCCTTCAACCAGCGCACGCCGTTCTACACCAGCAAGACCACCCAGTACCCGCGTGACACGGCCAAGGCCAGAAAGCTGCTGGAAGAAGCCGGCTACAAGGGCGAAACCATCCGCCTGCTGCCCCTGCCCTTTGGCGAGACCTGGACCCGCATGGCCGAGATGGTGCGGCTGAACCTGACGCAGGCCGGCTTCAAGGTCGAGACCGTGAGCGCCGATCTGCCGGGCACCATCTCGCGCCAGTCCAACTGGGACTTCGACCTCACCTTCACCTTTGTCTACCAGTCGGGCGACCCGGCGGTGGGCGTGGCGCGCAGCTACGTCAGCAGCGAAATCAACAAAGGCTCGCCGTTCAACAACGTCGGTGGCTACTCCAACCCGAAAGTGGACGAGCTGTTTGCCCAGGGCGCCCGGGAACCCAACCCGACTCGGCGGGCAGCCCTGTATGCCGAGGTGCAGGCCATCCTGGCCGACGACGCGGTGGCCGGCTGGCTGCTGGAGCTCAACTTCCCGACCGTCTACCGCACCAAGGTCACCAACCTGGTGAGCAGCGCCGTGGGCATCAACGACAGCCTGGGCCGCGCGTCCATCAACTGAGCGGGGCTGCGGCCAACTGGAGACAACCATGGACAAGCTGGCTTTCATTGCGCGGCGGCTGCTGCAGGGTCTTGCCGCCCTGCTGCTCATCGCCGTGATGAATTTCATGCTGGTGCGCGCAGCGCCCGGCGATCCCGCCACGGTGATGGCCGGGGAGAGCGGCGCGGCCGACGAGGTGTTCCTGCAGCAACTGCGGGAGCGCTTCGATCTGGACAAGCCCCTTCCCGCCCAGCTCGCCACCTACCTGGGCCAGCTGGCCCGGCTGGACCTGGGCACCTCGTATCGCCAGCAGGCACCGGTGCTGGACCTCATCCTGGAGCGCCTGCCCGCCACGCTGCTGCTGACCGGTTCGGCTTTCCTGTTGTCACTGGCCATGGGCGTGGCGCTCGGGGTCTGGGCCAGCACCCAGGTGGGCACCTGGAAGGACAGTGCCATCAGCGTGCTGGCCACGCTGTTCTACGCCACGCCGCTGTACTGGCTCGCCCTGCTGGCGGTGCTGGTGTTTGCGGTCTGGCTGCCCTGGCTCCCGGCCTTCGGCTACCAGACGGTGGGCGGCGGGCACGAGGGGGTGGCGCGCTGGCTCGACATCGGGCACCACCTGATCCTGCCCACGCTGGTGCTCTCCATGTTCTACATGGCGATCTACGCCCGCATGACGCGCGCCTCCATGCTGGAGGTGGCCAGCCAGGACTTCGTGAAGACCGCCCGCGCCAAGGGCCTGCCACCCGGCCGGGTGCTGCGGGCCCATGTGCTGCGCAACGCCCTGCTGCCCGTGGTGACGCTGGCGGGCCTGCAGGCCGGCGCCATGGTGGGCGGTGCGGTGCTGATCGAGACCGTGTTCGCCTGGCCCGGCATTGGCCGCCTGCTGTTCGATGCGCTGACCCAGCGCGACTACAGCCTGCTGCTGGGCACCTTCCTCGTCACGGCTGCCCTGGCCGTGGCGTTCAACGTCATCACCGACCTGGTCTACACCCTGGTCGATCCCCGGATTGAACTCTCATGAACAGCGACTTCGCGCGCCGCTTCCGGCGCAACACGGGGGCGGTCATCGGCCTGTTCGTGCTGCTGGTGGTCGGGCTGCTGGCCCTGCTGGCGCCGCTGCTGGCCGGCAACGACCCCTGGGACATGGTGCAGCAGCCGTTTCTCGCGCCGATGGCCGAGCCGGGCCTGTGGCTGGGCACCGACGCACTGGGCCGGGACGTGGCCGCCGGGCTGATCCACGGCGCACGCGTCTCCATCCTCATCGGTCTGGTGGCCACGGCGGCGGCCCTGCTCGCCGGCATCACCGTGGGCGCCCTGGCGGGCTACCACGGCGGCTGGGTCGACGTGGTGCTGATGCGCTTCACCGAACTGTTCCAGGCCATTCCGGGATTCGCGTTTGCGGTGGTGCTGGTGGCCATCTTCCAGCCGTCGGTGGAGTCCATCGTGGCGGCGATTGCGCTGGTGTCGTGGCCACCGGTGGCCCGCCTGGTGCGCAGCGAATTCATGAGCCTGCGCCAGCGCGAGTTCGTGCAGGCCGCGCTGCTGGCCGGCCAGACGCACTGGCGCATCATCTTCACGCAGATCCTGCCCAACGCCGTCTCCCCCATCGTGGTGATGGGCTCGCTCATGGTGGCCACGGCCATCCTGCTGGAGTCCGCGCTGAGCTTCCTGGGCCTGGGCGACCCCAACATGATGAGCTGGGGCTACATGGTGGGCGCCGCGCGCACCGCCCTGCGGCAGGCCTGGTGGATCGCGGTGTTTCCAGGGCTGGCCATCGCCCTGACCGTGCTGGCACTCAACCTGGTGGGTGAAGGCCTGAGCGATGGCCTGAACACCCGCCTGCAGGGGAGAACCCGATGAAAGCCGACAACACCTTGGGCGCCCCGAGCGTCTCGGGCAATCCCGTTCCTGTGCTCGGGCCTGAGCGCGGGCCAGCACCCGTGCTGCAGGTCAGAGACCTCAGTGTCTGCCTGCCCGCAGGTGCCGACCGGCCGCTGGCCGTCAACGCGGTGAGCTTCGACATACCGGCGGGGCAGACCCTGTGCGTGGTGGGCGAGTCGGGCTCGGGCAAATCGATGATCGCCAACGCGGTCATGGGCTTGCTGCCAGTGCCGCATGTGCGCGCCACCGGCGGCACGATGGTCTTCGAGGGCGAAGACCTGCGACTGGCGAACGAGACCCGCCTGCGCGCCCTGCGCGGCCAGCGCATCGCCATGATCTTCCAGGAACCCATGACCTCGCTGAACCCGGTGATGCGCGTGGGCGAGCAGCTGCAGGAGGTGCTGGACTGCCACTGCCCGGACATGCCGGGTGCAATCAAGCGCCAGAAAGTGATCGAGTCGCTGCGCGACGTGGGCCTGCCCGAGCCCGAGCAGACCGTGCACAGCTACCCGTTTCGCCTCTCGGGCGGCCAGCGCCAGCGCGTCATGATTGCCTGCGCCATGCTGCTGGAGCCCACGCTGCTGATCGCCGACGAGCCCACCACCGCGCTGGACGTGACCACGCAGGCGCAGATCCTCACCTTGATGAAGGACCTGCAGCGGCGCAAGGGGATGGCGCTGCTGTTCATCACCCACGACTTCGGCGTGGTGGCGCAGATCGCCGACCGGGTGGTGGTGATGCAGACCGGCAGCGTGGTGGAAAGCGGCGACGCCCAGACCGTGCTGCGCTCCCCGCAGCACCCTTACACACGCAAGCTGATCGAGGCCATTCCGCAGGGCGTGGCCCGTGCGACCGCCGGTGCCGACCAACGCCCGCCACTGCTGGAGGTGCGCGGCCTGAACAAGACCTACCGCAGCGGCGGCGGCTGGTTCAAGCCGGCGCGCACCGTGCACGCCGCCAACGCGCTGAGCTTCACCCTGCGCGAAGGCGAGACGCTGGGCATCGTGGGCGAGTCGGGCTCGGGCAAGTCGACCGTGGGGCGCTGCCTGACCGGGCTGATCCCGATGGACAGCGGCGAACTCGTCTTTGCCGGCCAGCCGCTGGCAGCCGATGTGCGCCATCGCCGGCTGGCCCAGCGCGGGCAGGTGCAGATGGTGTTCCAGGACCCCTACGCCTCGCTCAACCCGCGCCAGTCGGTGGGCAGCGCCATCGCAGCGGGACCGCTGGCCCAGGGCGTGCCACGCGACGAAGCCTGGCGGCGCACCCGCGAACTGCTACAGCTCGTGGGCCTGAAGCACGACGCGACCGATCGCTACCCGCACGAGTTCTCGGGCGGGCAGCGCCAGCGCATCGCCATTGCCCGGGCACTGGCCATGCGACCGCGCCTGATCGTGGCCGACGAGCCGGTGTCGGCGCTCGACGTCTCGGTGCAGGCCCAGGTGCTGGAACTGTTCGAGCAGGTGCGCCGCGACTTCCAGCTCAGCATGGTCTTCATCACGCACGACCTGCGCGTGGCCGCCCAGATGTGCGACCACATCGCGGTGATGCGCCGCGGCGAGGTGGTCGAGCACGGCGAGACCGCTGCCGTGCTGGGCGACCCGCAGCACGCCTACACCCGTGAGCTCATCGCAGCCGCGCCCCGCTTTTAAACAGGAGACACCCGACATGACACAAGCCCTCTGGCGCTGGAGCGCCGAGCAAGTGGCGTCCGCCGTTCGCAGCCAACAGGTGAGCGCACGCGAGGTCACGCAGAGCGTGCTCGACCGCATCGACGCCGTGAACCCGCGCATCAACGCGCTGGCCAGCGTGCACCACGAAACCGCCCTGGCCGCCGCCGACGCGGCTGACGGTGCCGTCGCACGCGGTGAGGCGCTGGGCCCGCTGCACGGCGTGCCGGTCACGATCAAGATCAACATCGACGTGGCCGGCGAGCCGACCACCGATGGAGTGCACGCGTTCAAGGACAACACCGCCACCCGCGATTCGCCGCTGGTGCAGTCCCTGCGCGAAGCCGGCGCGGTCATCGTCGGGCGCAACAACGCACCGGCTTTCTCCCTGCGCTGGTTCACCGACAACGCCTTGCACGGCCGCACCCTCAACCCGTTCGACGCGGGCGTGACGCCCGGCGGCTCCAGCGGTGGCGCAGCCGCCGCGGCCGCCATGGGCATGGGCGCCATCCACCACGGCAATGACTACGGCGGCTCGGTGCGCTACCCGGCCTGGTGCTGTGGCGTGGTGGGTCTGCGCACCACCGTGGGCCGCATCCCGTCCTACAAGGCGAGCGCGCCCAACCGGCTCATCAGCAACCAGCAGATGTCGGTGCAAGGCCCCCTCACGCGCACCGTGGCCGACGCGCGGCTGGCGCTCTCGGTCATGGCCCAGGGCAGCCCGCTGGACCCGCAGTGGGTTCCCGCACCGCTGGGCTATCCCGACTCGTCCAGGCCGGTGCGGGTGGCCGTGTTCCGCCACTGGAATGGCAGCGCGGTGGACCCCAGCGTCAGCCAGGCCGTGGACACCGCCGCGAAATGGCTGGCGCAAGCCGGCTATGCCGTGGACGAGGTGGAGCCACCGCATTTCGCCGAAGTCTCGGCCATGCAATTCGAGATGGTGATGAACGACATGCGCCGTGGTGGCGCACCGTTCATGAACGAACACGGCGACGGTGCCCTGCGCACGGCGCTCTCCCACTACCTGGCGATCACGCCCGAGTGGAACCGCGACCAGTACCTGGACGCGCTCACCCGCCGCTTCAACATCGCCCGTGACTGGGCGGTGTTCTTCGAGCAATACCCGCTCCTGCTGATGCCCAATTCCTGGGAACGCCAGTTCCCGGTGGACGCCGACCAGGCATCGCCCGAGCGCGTTGCGCAGATCCTGCTGGCCCAGTCACCGATGCTGGGCACAGCGGTGCTGGGGCTGCCGGGCCTGTCGGTCCCGGTCGGCATGGAGCAGGGGCTGCCCACCGGCGTGCAACTGGTGGCCACGCGCTTCCGAGAAGACCTGCTGCTGCAGGCCGGCGAGATCATCGAGGCGGCGGCGGGATTTGCCGCGCTGGACCATCTGGCCCCGTCTTGACGCCGACCCAGTTGACCTTGCCGCCCCAGGTGTGAACACGCCCCGCCAGTGGGGCGGTGGCGTCAGCGCATGGCCACCCGACGGGACCGGCCGGCTCAGCGGTACGTGGCCAGGTGGATGCTGGTTTCCGAGCTGCGGATGCCCTTGATCAGGCGCATACGCTCCAGCACCTCCGACAGCTCTTTCATGGAGCGGACCTCCAGCTCCGCCAGCAGATCCCAGCGTCCGTTCGTGTCGTGCAGAGAGGCCACACCCGGCTCGCCCAGCAGGCTGGCAATCACCGCTCGTGTCTGGTTGCCCTCGACCAGAACGCCCGTCCACGCGCGGATGCGATCGGGCTCCGCGTCGGGCTTCAGGCGCACCGTGTAACCCACGATCACCTGATCGTCTTCCAGCTTGCGGATGCGGTTGGTCACCGTGCCCCGCGAGACCTTCAGGCGGTGCGCCAGGTCTGCCACGTTCATGCGCGCGTTCTGCCGCAGCAGGGCGATCAGCGCTTGGTCCAATTCGTCCATTTTGATTATTTGCTTGATTGAATCAAGCATTTGGTCAATTTTTAATTAAAAAGTCAATTTGTTGACGATTTACATTGCCAATGCCCGGCGAAAAACTGCCTTCACCATTCCCAGAGAGCAGGACGGCCACGACC
>JAGXRS010000240.1 GCA_018335615.1 Hydrogenophaga sp.
CGAATACTCTATGAATTCGTTGCCGCAGTGCGTGTGCACTGCAGCAGCAACCCTTTATGCCTGACGACCATAGCAAGTTGGTCCCACTCCTTCCCATCCCGAACAGGACAGTGAAACGACTTCGCGCCGATGATAGTGCGGATTCCCGTGTGAAAGTAGGTCATCGTCAGGCTACTAATACCAGCCACCCTCACCCCCTCGTGCTTCACAGTGCCTGGGGGTTTGGGCTTTCTGGAGATGAGGTTTTCGGGCATTGTGTCTGAAGGTTGTGGCATCAACGAGTTGGCTATCCCACGAACGTGCCCTTGCGTTACACGTTCACGATCAGATCACCTTGAATTTTGATGGCCGAAGAACGCCCGAGGTCTTCCAGCAAGCTGTCCAGCCATTGGGCTGCTTCTTGGGGGTTCTGGCCACCGCTTGGCATCGCTTGCGCAAGATAAGGCGTGGCGCGGGCCCAGTCGTTGAGTCCTTTTCGACTGATGCTTTGCCACTCCAGCAGTTTGTACTTGATCAAAACCTTCCAAGCGTGGCGCATGTGCTTGTCGGGACGGGTTACGAATTGCTCGAGTCGCGAGCGGGCCTTGTCCAGTGCGGCGGAAACATTGCCAAATGCCGATCCGTGGCCGGGCAGGACAAGCGCAGGATTGAGCACTTCGATGGCGTCGAGTGTTTGTGCCACTTCGTCGAAGGCCGAGACGCCTTCCAACTCAGGAAAGACCACGCCAAAGCCGTTTTCCCACAGCGCATCGGCCGAGATCAGGACGCGTTGTAGGGGCTCGTACAGGATGATGGAGTGAGGATCGTGCCCTTTTGCGCCGTGCACCTCCCATTCGTGAGAGCCCATGCGTACCGTTGAGCCCGGTGTGAGCAGACCTTGCACGCCAAAGCGGGGACAGTGCTGGCCTGTGGGTTCGAATGTGAGCGCCACGGGATCCCAGTTCGATACGGCGTTGGCCAGACCGGGCGGAATCATCGTCACGAGGCCCGGGTAGGCTTCCTGCAAGGCTGCGTTACCACCGCAGTGGTCGCTGTGGAGGTGGGTGTTGAGCAGCCGTTCGATTGCTTGACCGGCGGTCGCCTGCTCCACCAGCGCAAGCGTTTGCGCCGAGTGGGTCCAGTAGCCTGAGTCGACGAGGGTGGTCGGCCCGTCGCCGCGTACCAAGATGTTGTTCGAGGACAGCCATCCGCGCTGGAGGAAGGTAATACCGGCAGCGTCAAGTCGCTGGCGGTCGGGGTCGGTGGTGTGCATGCTGCTGGGCTCGTGTCAAATGTGGGGGCAGGATCCGTGTGCAGACCGCTGGGGTTTCAGGCGCATTCTGAGCCGACTTTTGCGCAGCGGTGGGATGCGTGCGGGTTGGTTTGTCGCCCAAAGCTCATAAATCCCGGCAGCAGGAGGGGTTCGGCCGACGCCAAACCAAGTGCCTTATCGCTGGCGTGGACGTTGCGGACGGTACCTGAACGTTCGGCCCCCGGTTCAAGACACGCCGACGCCGTCGTTGGGTACGGCATGCGATAGTGCTGGTATGTCAGCACATGCTGTGATGTCCCATGATCCGCCGACTTCCCGACTGTCTCGTCTGCTGCAGGCCGTGGCATGGGTTGCCCTGTGCTTTGCCCTCGCGGTGGGTTGGGCCGTGTGGCCGCACTCGAGGATCGGCGCAATGGCCACGGTGGTACTGGTGCTGTTCGCCTACGCGCCCGTGATGGCGATTGAGTTGGTGCTCCTGCGGTGTGTGCACGGACAGGACCCGGCGCCTCGGCCCACCTGGGGCGAACTCGCTGCGGCTTGGTGGGCTGAGGTGTTGCAGGCGCCGCGTGTGTTTGCCTGGCGCCAGCCCTTTGCTTGGCGGCGATGGCCTGACACCGCTGTGGGGGACTCTTCAACAAGTGGCGCGAGAGGGCGCGCCGTGGTCTTCATCCATGGTTTTGTATGCAACCGCGCTTTCTGGCATCCCTGGATGAAGGCGCTCAGACGCGTCGGCATCCCCTATGCATCGGTGAGCCTCGAGCCGGTGTTTGGCTCCATCGACGAAACCCTCGGGCAGGTCGAGGAGGCCGTTTCCCGCGCCGAGCGTGCGACCGGGCTGGCGCCGGTGCTGGTGTGCCACAGCATGGGCGGCCTGGTGGCACGGGCCTGGCTAGCCCAGAGCGCTGCCTCTGCCACCCGGGTGCACCGCATCGTGACCATCGGCACGCCGCACCGAGGCACTTGGCTCGCCCGGTTCAGCCATCTCCCCAACGGGCGGCAAATGCGCCAAGGCTGCGACTGGCTGTCGCAACTGGCGGCACGCGAACAGGCCGCCCATGCAGCAGGTGCCTACCAATCGTTCGTGTGCTGGTATTCCAACGCCGACAACGTCGTGTTCCCTGCCTCCACCGCCACGCTGCCGGGTGCAGACAACCGGCTGGTGCGGGGCACCGCCCATGTGGCCCTGGCGTTTCACCCGAGGGTGATGTGGGAATCGCTGTCCATGGTGGCGTCTGCCGAGAGCTCTCCCATGGATCGCACCGCCTCGTAAAGCGGGGCGAAGTCGGGTGCCGTCAGTTCGAACAGCTGGTCGAAGCTGTCGATGACGAAGTAGGTGGCCTGGTAGTCGTCGATCTTGTAGCGCGTGCGCATGCAGCGCAGCAGGTCGAGTGTCACGCGCTGCGCTTTCGGGCTGGTGACGCTGTGGCGCAGCTCGCCGCTGGAGCTCAGGATGCCGGCCCCATAGGCCCGCAGGCCATCTTTCTGGCGGATCAGCCCGAACTCGATGGTGTACCAGTACAGGCGCGACAGCAGCTCGCCTGCCCCCAGATCGTGGGCCTTCAGGCCACCAGCACCGTAGCGCTGCACGTAGTCGGCGAACACCGGGTTGAACAGCAGCGGCACATGGCCGAACAGGTCGTGGAACACGTCGGGCTCGACGATGTAGTCGAACTCCTCCGGTTTACGGATCCAGTCGGTGACCGGAAAACGGCGATCGGCCAGCAGCTGGAAGAAGGGCCGCTCCGGGATGAGGCCCGGCACCGCCACCAGCTCCCAGCCGGTGGCCGGTTTCAGGCGGGCGTTCACCTCTTCGAAGCGGGGAATGCGGTCGCTCGCGCCCAGCGAGGGCAGGGCTTCGATGAAGGCGTCGCACGCCAGCCCCGGTAGCAGGGCGCTCTGGCGTGCGTAGAGCCGGCGGTAGGTGTCGTGGTCGGCTTCGGTGTACGAAGCCCAGTCCTGGGCGCAGGTGTAGTCGTCGCTGGCGCGCGCGTAGTCGCCCCGCGGGGGGCGCTCGCTGGCGCCGTAGACAACAGGTTCAACGGCCATGGTCGTCTCCTGGTTCGGGTGTGCGGCGCATCAGGACTGGAGCACGCCGCGGCGCATCTGGTCGAGTTCGATGCTCTCGAACAGGGCCTTGAAGTTGCCCTCGCCGAAGCCCTGGTTGCCCTTGCGCTGGATAAACTCGAAGAAGATCGGGCCCAGCTGGTTTTCGCTGAAAATCTGCAGCAGCAGCTCGCCAGGCACCCCGTCCACCAAGATGTTGCGCTGCTGCAGCGCTGCCACGTTTTCACCGTGGCCGGGAATGCGCTTGTCCAGCAGTTCGTAATAGGTTTCGCCGGTGGTGAGCAGCTTCACGCCGCTGAGCTCCAGGGCGTCCACCGTCGCATACAGGTCATTCGAGCCCATGGCGATGTGTTGGATGCCTTCACCGTGGTAACGGTCCAGATACTCCTGGATCTGGCCCGATTTCTCGTTGCCTTCTTCGTTGATCGGGATGCGGATCTTGCCGCAGGGGCTGGTCATGGCCTTGCTCTTCACGCCCGTGGCCTGGCCCTCGATGTCGAAATAGCGCACCTCGCGGAAGTTGAACAGGCGCTCGTAGAAACCGGCCCATTCGGCCATGCGGCCCCGGTGCACGTTGTGCGTGAGGTGGTCGATGTAGGTCAGGCCGTGGCCCCCCGGGTTGAGCTCGGCACCGGGCAGCGGTTCGAAGTCCACGTCGAAGAAACCGATGTTGCCGATCTCGCCCGGCTGCGCGCCGTTCTTGCCGCGCCAGCGGTCGATGAAATAGATGATGGAGTCGCCGATGCCCTTGATGGCCGGGATGTTCAGCTCGCCGGGGCCGGCGGTGTGGGCGTAGCCCCAGGCGCCCAGCGAGATGGCGCGCTCGTAGGCCGCCTTGGCGTCCTGCACGCGGAAAGCGATGGCGCAGACGCTGGGGCCGTGCAGGCGGGCGAAGCGCTGGGCAAAGCTGTCGGGCTCGGCGTTGATGATGAAGTTGATCTCGCCCTGGCGGTACAGCGTCACGGCCTTGTGGCGGTGCTTGGCGATCGGCTTGAAGCCCATGCGCTCGAACAGCGCGCCCATGGCCACTGGGTCGGGTGCGGCGTATTCGATGAACTCGAAACCGTCGGTGCCCATGGGGTTCTCCCAGGACGAGGCGGTGGCGGTGGCGGGAATCGGGGCGTTCATGCTTGTCTCCGTTGTACAAAAAGCGATGGGCCACTGTACGGGTGCAGCGTGTCATGATTCCAGCGTTTTGGGGCGCGCCGTTTATCCTATTCGCAATAATCCTGCAAAATCAGCAATATGCAAGCACTGGACAAGCTCGATCGTCACATCCTGCGCAGCCTTCAGGCCGACGGGCGCGCCACCTACGAGCAGATCGCCGAAGCGGTGGGCCTGTCGCCCAGCGCGGTGCTGCGCCGCGTGAAGCGGCTGGAAGAGGGCGGCGTGATCGACCGGTATGTGGCGCTGGTGAAGCCCGAGGCGGTCGGTCTGGGCCTCACGGCCTATGTGAACGTGCGATTGGAGAAACACGCGGACAGCGCCAAGCGCAACCCCATGGACCAGTTCCGCGCCAGCGTGCAGGGCTGGGCCGAGGTGGTGGAATGCGCCGCGCTCACGGGCGAAATGGACTTCCAGCTCCGCCTGGTGGTGGCCGACATGGCGGCGTACGCTCGGTTCATGATGGACACGCTGCTCAAGCACCCCAGCGTGCAGGATTGCAAGACCAGCTTCGTCATGGACCGCGTGAAGAGCACCACGGCCTTGCCGGTCTGAGGGCTGCGCGGGAGACCAGTGGCCTGTGCGATGCCGCTCGGCGATGTCCCACGCCCGTCAGTCCGGCAGGGCTTTAGGGAGCCCAGTCCATGCCGATGCCGGGAAAACCCTTATATTGACTGTCATGGACCAATCCCCTCACCGGCTCCCGTCACCGCCTGATGGGGCGGCCTTGCGTCAGGCGCCGGCTGCATCCAAGTCCCCTTCACTGGCGTCGCCGACGGTGGTCGTTCCCATCCGCTCGCTGGGCCCTGGCCAGCTGGCCCGCATCACGGCGCATCTGTTGGCGCTGGAACCGCAAGACCGCTACCTGCGTTTTGGCTACGCGGCCAACGACGAGCAGATCCAGCGTTATGTCGACCAACTCAATTTTGACCGCGACGAGCTGTTCGGCATCTTCAACCGCAAGCTTCAGCTGATCGCCATGGCGCACCTCGCGTTTGCCGTCGACCCGCGACGCGTCAGCTGTGCCGAGTTTGGCGTGTCGGTGTCACGCCGCGCGCGCGGCCGTGGGTTTGGCAGTCGGCTGTTCGAGCGGGCGGTCATGCACGCCCGCAACGAAGGCGTGGACCAGATCTACATCCACGCCCTGTCCGAGAACACGGCGATGCTGAAGATTGCCCGCCAGGCCGGCGCGGTGATCGAGCGTGACGGGTCCGAGAGTGAAGCCCATCTGCGACTGCCACCGGCCGATTTCGATTCCCGCGTGACCGAGTTGGTCAAGGAGCAGATCGCCCTCACCGACTACCACCTGAAGGCCCAGGTGCGGCAGTTCCGCGGGGTGCTGACGCTTCTGCAGGATATCCGCCGGGGTGTGCGCAACGCCCGCCAGCGCGTGTTCGGCTGATCCGCCTCCCCGCTCCCGGGCTGGGGTAGACCCGTTGCACGATCGGCCGTGGCCTTGCGTTATCCTTGCGCACTGTCGCAACTCTCACTTCTCTCAGTGGCCGAATCTTCCCCCAGTAGCGGGCCGCAGCGCAGCCTGCGGCCTGTCGACAAGCGCGGTTTCCTGCAGAAACTTGCGGAGTTCATTCACCCTGGTCCCGACTCGAAAGACGAACTGATCGAGACCTTGGCCGATGCCGAGGACAACGACATCATCAATGCCGAGTCGCGCGTGATGCTCGAGGGCGTGATCCGCATGGCCGACATGACGGCCGGCGATGTCATGGTGGCCACTCCGCGCATGGATGTACTGGCCATCGATGCCCCGTACGACGAGCTGCTGCACGCGGTGATCGACACCGCCCATTCGCGCTTCCCGGTGTATGAGGGCGAGCGGGAAAACATCATCGGCATCCTGCTGGCCAAAGACCTGCTCAAGCTGCAACGTGCACCCGAACTCAACATCCGCGCCCTGCTGCGCCCGGCCACCTTCGTGCCGGAGACCAAAGGTCTGAACGACCTGCTGCGCGAATTCCGGGGCAACCGCAACCACCTCGCCATCGTGATCGACGAGTTCGGCCGCGTGGCCGGCCTCATCACGATCGAAGACGTGCTGGAAGAAATCGTGGGCGAGATCGAGGACGAATTCGACGTGGCCGAAGACGATGGCGACATCTTCGCCCTGGCCGACAGCACCTGGCGCGTCAGCGGCGACACGCCCATCGAGCGCATCAACGAATCCTTTGGTCTGAAGCTGGCGGTGGAAGACTTCGACACCATTGGCGGACTGATTGCCCACACCATGGGCCATGTGCCCAAGCGCGGCGAGGTGCACCTGCTGGACGGCTTGCGCTTCGAGGTGCTGCACACCAAGGGCGGCGCCGTGAAATGGTTCCGCGTCATGCCAGCGCCAGACGCGGCCTGACGCGGCTGGGCGACCGCACCTCATGCGCAGTCTGTTCGGATCGCTGCACACCCCGTCCAGCTTTCAACCCCTGAGCCGACACCCTGCGGGTCGGGCACGGCTTGGAAGCGGCCTGTTCTGGGCACTGTTGTGCGTGTTGGGGGGGCTGTTGCAGGCGGCTTCCCTGGCCTGGCCGCTGCAGGGCTGGAGCCTGCCGGGCAGCGCACCCGGGCAGCCCAACGGCGGGCTGCAGATCGTCTCGCTTGCCTGGCTGGTGCTGGCCTTGCAGCAGAGTGCCCACTGGCGCAGCGCCGCCTGGCGCGGCTGGCTGTTTGCCACCGCCTGGCTGGCAGGCACGTTCTGGTGGCTGTTCATCTCGATGCACACCTATGGCGGCCTGCCGGCCTGGCTGGCGGTGGCGGCCGTGCTGGCCCTGGCGGCTGCCCTGTCGCTGTATTACGGGCTCGCGGCCGCTGCGCTGTCGCTCTGGGCGCCGGTGTCGCGGGCCGGGCAGGCCTTGCTGTTCGCAGCGGCCTGGACGCTCGCCGAACTGGCGCGAGGCAACTGGTTCACCGGCTTTCCGTGGGGCGCCGGCGGCTACGCGCAGGTGGACCTGATGAGCGCCTGGGCACCCTGGGTGGGCGTGTACGGCATGGGTTTTCTGGCGGCGCTCTTGGCTTATGCCCTGGGTTCGGTGCTCAGTGCGCTGGCTGGCGCAGCGCT